>DHSK01000152.1:8894-13165 GCA_002408445.1 Syntrophomonas sp. UBA5288 | reverse complement strand
GCACTTTTTTGACACAAAAAAAGACTGCACTAAAATGCAGTCTTGAGTAGTTTCTCCTTAACCGTTAGCTGAAGCAATTTTTATTTCCAGGTCGTTGTTGTCGTTATCATAGACGAACAGTTCAACTGTTTCCGTCAGCACATCGGCGTAACTGTAGGAAACGCGCCTCTCGACCTTTCTTTCATCAAGCTTGACCACAAATATGTTAGGGTATATGGATTCAAGCACTCCCTCTTTTTCTATAATACGGTTTCTTCCCCGGTTAGCTTTTAGTCGGATTTTACTCCCTACAAAAGACTCGAGGTCTCTTTTTATGTCACCTATAGCTCTGGGAGCATTCACGATAATCACCTTCTTTATCCGGTTATTTATTAATAATAAGATAAAAAAGGCCGTTTGTCAATAGGCGCAAAATAAATAGTATATTAAAAAACCCTTTTGCTGTCAACTCATTCTTGCTGCTAAATAGCTCGATTTTTCTACCATGTATCCTATCTGGTATATTTATCTGCTACTTTGCTAGCTCCACAGGAATTAGGCTTAATATGGGCATCAAAGCCGCTGCCTACTACCATGCCGATCACTTCTTTGACCAAATCGCGAGTATCGCCATGGGTTCCCACATCCAGGTGTATCTCGACTTTCATATCGTCCCGTCCCCGTTCTTTCAAGCATTGGGTGAGTTGATCGGCCAGTTCCAGGCTTAATGAGGTCTCATAAAATATCCGCTGCCGCATGTTTATGATGTTCTCCTGATGACGGCGGTAAAAATACCTGGCCCCTTTCCCCTGACGATGGATTATGATGGCACTTACAAAACAGGCGCCATGCTCATGGGGATGTGAATCTGTCCCTACAATCAGTTTATAGGCGTAATTCATATCCTGGCTGACATAATCGAGAATATCGGCAACTACTTCGGGCAGGCACATCTGGCCTTTACTGGGACTGATAAACATCATGGCAAGCCCCCCTGGTTAAAACATTTCTGTTATACGGGCGAAATCTTCCAGGCTTAGCTGCTCCGGTCTGGTGTCGGGGTTTAAGTCCAGCGACTTAAGTATAGCCGCCGCGCTGGGTTTTTCGGTTTTAAAAAAACCGGTACAGCTGTTAAGTATGGTCTTTCTCCTTTGCTGGAACGCTGCTTTCATAAATTTCTTTAATGTTTGCTCGTCTTTTACTGTAACTCTTTTGGTGTGATAAGGATAGGGGGTAATTTTAACTACACTGGAATCAACCTCCGGCCGGGGATAAAAACAATTGCGCGACACCCTGGTTATCATTTCCACCCGGGAATGGTAAGCTACGTTAAGAGTCAATAAGCCATAGTCTTTGCTGCCGGGCGCTGCCGCTAACCGCTGCGCCACCTCTTTCTGCATCATTAAAATGGCTGATTCAAGATGGGGACATTGCTCCAACAGCTGAAAGATTATGGGAGTAGTAATATTATATGGTATGTTGGCACAGACTTTGTACGGAGAAATATTTTCCAGATTAAAGGCCCTGGCCAGTTCCTGTTCCAGGTCAAACTCCAGGATGTCGCCGAATAATAGTCTGACCCGGTCATAATCGGCCATGGTTTCTTCCAGGACCGGTTTTAACTGCCGGTCAATGTCTATGGCCAATACCCGCGCTCCGCTGGCGGCCAGGCGCTCAGTCAAAGCCCCCAGGCCCGGTCCGATTTCTACGGCCAGGCTATTTTCATCAAGTTCACATGCTGCTACGATTTTGGACAGGATATTTTGGTCGACTAAAAAATTTTGCCCCCACTTTTTTTTGGGATGCATGGCAAAACGCTGCATCATACTTTTCACGCTGGAAAGGGATGCTGGACTAACCATATGGCTACCTCTTTTTTTGAATTATTATACTACGTTCAGGGAACATAAAAAACCCGGGTGTTCTGACACCCAGGTCTCCGGTAGTGTTACTTTTGCAGCATACGGTTCAATTCCTTAACATCCCGGGCATAGCTTTTTATAGGTTTGCCCTCGATTATACCGGCTGCGATGTCGCCGATGCGCCGGACCAAATTGGAGTCGGTGGTGACCAGCACCTGGGTGACCCGGCGGTCAACACTCTTGACTTTTTTAGTTACGGTGTTTTTGATGCTCTGCGCCTGTGAGGCGCTTCCTTGATTCAGGGTCAGTCCGACCAGGGCGACCAATTCATTTTTATTATCGGACGACAAGACTACTATGGCTCGCCGCACTCCTTTGACTTCGGCCGCACTATTGGAAAGGCGGCCGGTAAGAATGCGCCTCTCGCTGGGACTAAGCTCTGAAAGTTTGGTATTATCCCGTTCAGCTTCTGGTGTAAGCGGTTTATTATTAGTTTGGCAGCCCGGCAATAATAGAATAACCAGTATAAACAATACGGTTAATTGTGCAAGTCGGGTAGATCTCATAATTGACCTCCTTATGCCCTTTTCTTGGTATAGTTTGATATTTTTACGACCGTTTAACTCAGGCAAAAATTGGCATAAGAAAACGAAAGGCTGCCCGCAAAATCCATTTTCGGATTTGGGACAGCCTCCTGGGACCCCCGCCAGCCCCCCTAAAACATTTTACATTTTAATAGGATTAACTTAGAATATATTCCCTGCCTTCACCAACAATAACAACTTCACCCTTCTGATTGGTGCACGTGGTTTCAATCTGAACCATGTGTTTCTCTTCTAATTTTTCTTTTATGGTCGCAGTAGCTGTTATGGTATCTCCAATATAAACCGGTTTGATAAATTTTAAGTTCTGCATGGCATATACATTGCCAAAGGTAACCTTGGTTACAGCTGTTGATATTAATCCCGCCACACATAGACCCGGTACAACTACGTCCTTAAAACGAGTAGTTTTTCCATATTCTTTATCAATATGAACCGGGTTCATATCTCCGGTAATACCTACCCAGAGCATAATATCGGATTCAGTCATGGTCTTGGTCATGGTTTCTACATTACCTGGTTTTAAAGAATCCCAGGTTTTTATTTTATCCTCATAATTCATGTTCTAGCCCCCCAGCACATTGTATAAATTTTTTAACGTAAAATACTGTTGCTAATAACGACTCTCTGAATTTCGCTGGTTCCTTCATAAATTTCGGTTATCTTAGCGTCTCTCATTATTCTCTCCACCGGGAAATCACGGGTATAACCGTAGCCGCCATGAACCTGTACCGCCTGAGCGGCTACCTGGTTGGCGGTTTCCGATGCCTTTACTTTGGCCATGGCAGCATCTGTGGCAAAGTCTAAACGCTGGCTCTTCCTCCAGGCGGCATCATAAGTCAAAAGCCGGGCTGCTTTAATATCGATGGCCATATCGGCAAGTTTAAATTGGATAGCCTGCAATTTGGCAATAGGTTTGCCGAATTGCACCCGCTGCTTGGCATACTCTGTAGCCAATTCATAAGCACCTTGAGCAATACCTACTGATTGAGCCGCAATGCCTATTCTACCGCCATCCAGTGTCCGCATGGCTATCGAGAAGCCCGCGCCTTCCGCACCCAGAAGATTTTCTTTAGGTATTTCGCAGTCTTCGAAAACCAGATCACAGTTCTGGGTGCCTCTTAAACCCATTTTCTTTTCAAATTTCCCGAAGCTAAACCCCGGAGTACCTTTTTCTACAATGAAAGCGCTGAAAGCCTTGCTTCTTAATTCTTTCGGGCCGGTACGGGCAAATACTATATAGGTATCTGCTGCCTCGGCATTAGTTATAAATATTTTTCTTCCGTTTAAGATATATTTATCACCTTTTAATTCGGCTTTGCAGGACATGGCGATAGCATCGGAACCTGCACCGGACTCGGTAAGACCAAATGCGCCTAATTTAGTTCCTGCTATTAAAGGAACCATATATTTCTGTTTTTGTTCTTCAGTTCCGTATTCCCATATCGGCCAGGTTCCAAGGCTCAAGTGCGAGGAAAGAGTATCTGCGGCCGAGGCGTCCACTCTCCCCAATTCTTCCACCGCGATGGCATAGGCTACATAATCCATCCCGGCACCGCCATAATTTTCTTCAAAAGGAATACCGGTAAGTCCCAATTTTCCTATCTGATCATATATATTGCGATCAAAATACTCTTTTTCATCTCGGTCTGCTACCCCAGGAGCCAGAACTCCCTCGGCAAAATCCCGTACTGACTGTCTGATCATTTCATATTCTTCGCTAAGTTTAAAATCCACAGTTCTTCCTCCTTAATATTAAAGTCCGTTTTATCAGTACTTTATCCCACTGATAATCGCTTGCCTTTAATATATTGCAAGAACCGTGCCA
>DHSK01000152.1:6259-8687 GCA_002408445.1 Syntrophomonas sp. UBA5288 | reverse complement strand
ACACTTTCGGTTCAGCCCCGGCAAACAGCCTATTTTGCGGAGGCCGGGAAGAGTTGTTTCAGACTCGCTTGAACCTCTTTTGATTCACCCGGCATTAACCTTCCAGGTTAATGCCATAACGGGTGGCTTTACGTATTATAGTAGTTTGACTCACGCCCAGTGCTCTGGCTACTTTGCGACTGCTCTTGTAAATCTTGACATAATACTGTATCAAATCTTTTTCATAGGAATTGACCTTTTTCCTCAGGTCAATTTTAGGTGAATTTTCCATTTCCATTTCCATAACAATTTCTTCTTCACCCCGATTGATGCTGTCGCCGAATTTAATCGATCTTATTACTGCATCAGGACTAGTCACAACCGCCCGTTCAATGACATTTTTTAATTCTCTGATATTGCCCGGCCAATTATAATCTATTAGGTTAGCAATTAATCTTTCATCCAATGTCTTTTGCATGTTATATTTTTTATTGAAAACTTTTAAGAAATTAAAGATAAGGGCAGGAATTTCTTCTTTTCTTTCCCTTAAGGGAGGAACATAGATAGGAACCACGTTTAAACGATAATACAGATCTTGTCTGAATTTCTTCTTTCTGACCATTTCATACAAATCCCGGTTAGTAGCAGTAATTAAGCGTACATCAATACTTATGGGATGATTACCGCCAATCCGCAATATTTCTTTCTCTTGAATTACCCGCAGTAATTTCGACTGCACGGTAAGAGGCATTTCTCCAATTTCATCCAAAAAGAGGGTACCTTTGTTGGTTAATTCAAATATCCCCATTTTACCGCCCTTTTTGGCTCCGGTAAAAGCGCCGCTTTCGTAACCGAACAATTCCGATTCCAGGAGACTCTCCGGTATGGCGGCACAATTTATGCTTACCAGGGACCGGTCTTTTCTAATGCTGTGTTTATGCAGCTCCCGGGCAAATACTTCTTTGCCCACCCCTGATTCGCCATAAATAGTCACAGTTGAGTCCACCTTGCCGAGGCGCACAATCAAGTCCATAATTTCACGGGTCTTAGGGGAGTTAATTACAACTTCGCCCGAATTCATGGTAGCTTTCTTAAGTTCGTCCTCATAATGCCGGCTCAGATTTTGGGCGTGTTCCACTTCGTGCTTAAGCTGCATCAGTTCAGTAATATCACGGCCGTTAGTGAGTACCCGGACCAGTTCCCCCGTATCATTAAACACCGGGTTGCCGGTAACCAACAACGTTTTCCCATTCTTGACATGCTGCGTAAAGGTAACCGGCTTATGAGTTTCTATAACTTTTACGGTAGCTGAATGATCATACCAGCCGTCCTCTACCAGATCATACATATTTTTGCCCAGAATTTCTTCGGCCTTTATGCCGGTTATGCGCGTATAGGCCTCATTAATACTTAAGACATTAGCTTTGGCGTCAGTTACAAAAATACTGTCAAATGAAGCTTCAATAATTTCATCTACTTCGGATTTAAGTTTTTTCGTATACTCGAGTTCATCGGAAACATGCTCTAATTTCGAAATGTCCTGCAAAGTAGCGATAGCACCAATTATCTGGCCTGCGACTACAATCGGGCTGTTCATTGATAATAAGGTTTTGTCCTTATAGGTAAACTTTTGATTGGAAACACTTTTCTTACTATTAAGTACCTGATGCAGTTTGCCGGTAGGATATACTTCCAGGTAGGGCCGGTTCAGCACTGACGATCTATGCATGTCCAGCAAGTCTTCAGCCGCTTTATTAAAAATAAGAATATTCTGTTTAGTATCAATACATATAATGCCATTATAAATAGCGTCAAACGCCGCTCCCATTTGCATGGAAATGTTGGTCGTATTTAAGTTGCTGTAGTTGACAATTGCTTTCCTGGTTACCAGGCCCAGAAATTTTCTGCCTTTTATAACCGGCATCATTCGGTCCGTCAAATTATACAGGTCTTTCAAATCGGTTTCCGGAGCCACTGACATTAAATTGCTGACCATTATTTTGTGCACATGAGTTTTAGAGTCGAGATCATTGGCAATAGCAGTAAACAATTGTTTCTTGTCAATATAACCGACAAAGTTATCTTCCCCATCCAAAACCGGCAGTCCATCAACCCCATAGAGCAGAAACAAATGCGCCACTTCTCCTAAAGTCTGTTCAACCTTACATTTCACAGGCATCGATACCATAATGTCCTTTACTTGCATTGATATCCCTCCTAGCAATATTGAGACAAATAGCAGCATCTGTTATATCATGGATATTTTGGAGAATGGTTCCTGGTCTAATCAATATTTCACATGGATACCTGTCTAAAATTATACTATCCCTTCAGGCTTATGTCCGAAGGGATAGCTAAATAGGATGAGGGAAAATAAAGGTAAATCCAGCTTAAAGCATTACAGCCCCAGATAAGCCTTTTTTATATGAGGATTGTTCAATAATTGGTC
>DHSK01000152.1:2388-5953 GCA_002408445.1 Syntrophomonas sp. UBA5288 | reverse complement strand
CCCATTGAGGGCTCATCCAGCATCAATAGCCGCGGCATAGCCATTAAGGCTCGACCGATAGCCAGCATCTGCTGCTCGCCGCCGCTCATGGTACGGCCAACCTGATCCTTGCGTTCGGCCAGGCGGGGTAACAGCTCAAATACATATTCCAGATTCTCCTTGCGTTTGCTCCTAGCCCGCGGCAACGAAGCCCCGATCATCAGATTTTCATAAACCGTCATCAGCGGGAATATCCTCCGGCCTTCGGGAACTTGAACGATCCCCATTTCCGTTATCTTGTGCGGAGGAAGTTGGTCTATTCTCTGATCATCGAGCCAGATCTCGCCTTTTTTAGTACCAAGCAGCCCTGAAATGGTATTTAACAGGGTGGTCTTTCCCGCCCCGTTAGCACCTACTATACTGACTAATTCCCCTTCTTCTATATCCAGGGAGATATTTTTCAATACTGTTACATCGCCATAACCGGAGTCTAATTCTTTAATTTTTAACATCTTCATATTCATCACCCAAATATGCTTTAATTACGTCAATGTTACTGGTTACCTCTTTCGGAGTCCCCTCCGCAATTTTTTTACCATAGTCCAGAACCAAAATTCGATTACATATGGCCATGGTTGCTTGTAGAACATGCTCAATCATCAACACCGTAATCCCCTCCCGGTTGATAGATTTAATCAGCATTATGGCTTCCTCAATCTCAGTTGGATTAAGGCCGGCTAACACTTCATCTAAAAGCAGCAGTTTGGGCTTAGTAGCTAAAGCCTTAGCCATCTCAAGTCTTTTTCTTTCCGGAATAGTAAGATTACGGGCCAGAGAATCACTTTTGGACTGCAATCCTATTTTTCCCATTATCTCAACTGCTACCTGTTTGGCTTCTTTGGGTTTGGGCGTATTAATAAACGCACCCACCATTATATTTTGCAATACCGTCATTTTACCGAAAGGCTTTACTACCTGAAAAGTTCGGCCAATACCCTTGCGACAAACATCATAAGGTTTTAATCCGGTAATATCCTCGCCGTCAAAGATTACTTTTCCCTCGGTTGGTGCATAAACCCCGGCAATCAGGTTGAATGCGGTAGTTTTTCCGGCACCGTTAGGTCCGATCAAGCCAACTGCTTCCCCCACATTTATTTGGGCATTAAATTTGTTTACCGCTATAAGTCCTCCGAAACGGATGGTCAAGTCTTTAAGCTCCAGAAGAGTTTTCTGCACCGCTTGCACCTCCTTTGTTTCCAATTTTCCGCAAACGATGTTCTTTGAACTTATCATACCAAGCAATAATCCCCGCCGGTTGATAGATTATCATTACCATAACGATCAGCCCGTAAACGAACAGGTGCAAGCCCATAAGCTGTCCGCCTAAATAAAAACGAATGACTTCACTTACTATTGATAACAATATCCCGCCGATTACCGGGCCTAATACGGTACCCGCCCCGCCGACGATGGTCATAAATACCATCTGGGTGGACATAGCTGCCGCGCCGGCAATTGCATTCGGTTCCAGATAACGAATCAACATAGCATAGAATACGCCGCCAATCGCTGTCATGAAAGCACTGATCGCACCTGCAATCAGTTTGTTATTGCGAACATTGACACCCAGCGCTGCCGCTGCTTCTTCATCTTCTCTCAATGCCACCAGATAATAACCCAACCGTGATTCTTTGACTAGCTTGGCCACCAGTATAGCTAAACCGAGTGCGATCAGCATGATATAATAATAAGGAACTTTGGAAACAAATTGGATGGCTCCAAAAGAATTTCCGACCGTCTTGACAATTAAGCCTTCGGCTCCTCCTACCTGGAATTTTCCCAGGTTACTGACACTGTTTAACAGAACTATAACGCCCTCGGATATAGCTACCGTAGCCAGCGCATAATATGCTCCTCTTAAACCAAAAGTAGGGAATCCTATGATCAGGCTTAACAATACCGCCAGGCTGCCGCCGATCAACATACCCAACCAGGGCGATAGCCCTAACGTATTGAATAACATAACTGTTGCATAGGCACCAACTGCCGTGTAAATACCGTGTCCCAATGAAAGCTGACCGGCAAACCCGCCCACTATATTCCAGCTGGAAGCAAGGTAAGCCCACAAAAGACACATTACGATAACGTGCAGAAAATACGGTTTGGTAATAAACACGGGAATTAGCAGCAAAATTGCAGTAAGGCCAGCTAGTAGTATGATCTTTTTATTATTGATTATCTTTATCATTGTTCCACCTACCATTCATAGGGTGAGCCAAACATACCGGTTGGCTTGACGAAAAGCACCAGCAAGAACACGAGATAAACCAGCATGGCCGTTAAAGTAGCAGCCATATACTGAGCCGCTATGGATTCGATCAAGCCAATTATAATGCCACCCAGAAGTGCGCCGGGCACACTACCCAATCCGCCTAAAACCACAACGATAAAAGCTTTGGTCATGAATACTGCCCCCACCGAGGGATGTACATAATAAAAGGGGATCAGCACTACGGCTGCAACACATAACAATGCGGTTCCTACTCCGAATGCAACTGCAAAGGTTTTGGGAACATTGATGCCCATTAATGAAGCTGCATTACGATCTTGCCCGGTAGCTCTGATATTACGTCCAATCTGAGTTCGCTGCAGGAACAAATAGAAGGCTCCCGCCGCTACTAAAGCAATTATTAAACCATAAAAGCGCGCAGCACTAACAGTAACCGATCCCAGAGCTAACGTTGCTTTGGAAAAACTGGTGTGGGCCATCACATAATCGGCCCCAAACAGCATCAAGGCTCCGTTTTCCAAAACTATGGCCAGCGCCGCCGTAAGCAAGAGCACGGCAACCGGTTCCCGTACTTCTTTTTGTGCGTCCAGGACCGGCTTAATAAGAAACAGTTCGCAAACATATCCAAATATAAACATTATCGGTCCTACAATAATTATTAGAATATAAGGACTTAGACCGGTGGCTGCCCAAAGCCAGTATGATATCATCATTGCCAACATTAACAAGGCGCCATGGGCAAAGTTAATTATCCTCATAATTCCGAATATCAGCGTTAAGCCCAGGGCGATTAAGCCATAGATTGCTCCCATACTAAGTCCATTTGCCACTACCGACAAAAAGCCCACCTATTTAACACCCCTTTCAACCGGGAGGGTGGAGATTGACCAGGAATCTGGCCAATTCCACACTCTTATTTTGTTCTTACTTAGCAGCGCCTGGATACGGCCATACAATGTTTGAACCCACCCGGGCTTCTGCTTCCGGCCAAACCGTTACCCGTTCCATTTTACCGTTTACTTTCTGGTACTGACAGATTACCAGCGGCGCGTTAATCATTTGTCCGGTTTTATCAAACTTGGTTTGCGCAGCATACATCTGCGTTACTCCATCGTTTATATCGGTAGCCGCCAAAGCTTCCCGAACCTTGTCCGGTTCGGTTGATCCGGCCCTTTCAAGGGCATCTTTAATTATATACATACCTACATAAGCCTTAACCGCTTCCGCATTCATGGCATAGCCATATTTGGACTTAAACTTTTTATTGACATCTTGTGAAGACGGCCTATTGACATC
>DHSK01000152.1:0-2046 GCA_002408445.1 Syntrophomonas sp. UBA5288 | reverse complement strand
AGATCTGAAGAATTAGCGGGATAGGGCTCTTTCATCACAATCTGCAAGCCTGCTTCCGGCAAATATTTTTCCCATGCCCTGACTGCGCCCTGACCCCAGGCGGTATTTTCGTAGATGAGACCAACGGTTTTGACCGGGGTATTATATTTCTGGGACATTTCGGTTATAAACTTGACCTGGTCACGATTTCTCCAGCTGGTTTTTTCTGCCAGGCGGTAGATGTATTGCAGTCCACGTTCCGTAATTTTATCTTCGGAAGGAACATCAACAAAATACGGAATCTGATAGCGTTCCGCCACTTCGGTGGAAGGCATGGCTACACCGCTTTGATAACAGCCGGTAAGTAAAACGACATTTTCCTGTGTGATCAAACGTTCTGCTTCAGATACACCTGTAGCAGGGTCACCTTTGCTGTCCGCATAAACCATTTTCATTTTGGCGCCGCCCATGGACTCGATGCCACCGGCGTCATTTATTTCTTCTATGGCCATATCACGCGCTTGTTGGCCAATCTTACCCAGGGGAGCTTGTGAACCAGATAGCGGAAGTATGGTACCCATTTTGATCTCTTTAACATCTTTTGAACCACTTTTTTGTCCTCCACAACCCGCAACTAATGAGAACAACATAAATAAGGTCAGCAGCAGTCCAACAAATTTTTTACTATTGTTTTTCATCCATAAACCTCCTCTTCTTAATCACCCTGACGCAGTTCTTCCGACTAATTACTCACCAGAGGGCCAGTACTTAAACTAAGCAATTAACCATTCTCATAGTGGGTAATTTTTAACTAATATATACTTTAGTATCACCTGCCTTATATACCGTATTTTCGACTAACATGGCTGTTAGTCTTTCCCCGCAACATCAAAAAGAATAATAGGTCCTATAAGCATCATTTCTGATTTCGGTTCTAAAATCAGGATGCGCAATATTAATCAGGGATTCCATGCGCTGTTTTACTGTTTTAGCTTTCATAGAAGCAATGCCGTATTCGGTTACAATATAATCGACGTCATGCCTGGTGGTAGTCACGGCCGAACCTCTGGTCAGGACAGAAACAATTCTGCTTGTCTGACCTTTCCGGGCCGTGGAAGGAAAAGCTATTATTGATTTGCCTTCCACTGAACGGGCTGCCCCGCGCACAAAGTCAACCTGCCCACCCACTCCGCTAAATTGCATGGGGCCGAGGGTATCAGCCGCCACCTGCCCTAATACATCACATTCTAAAGCGGAGTTTATTGCGGTCATACGATAATTCTGCGCAACTACAAAAGGATCATTGGTATAGTCTTCCGGATATAAATTTATGGCCGGGTTTTCATGTACCCAGCTGTATAATTTGGGAGTACCCATTATAAAGTTAGATACTACTCTACCCCGATGCAGCGTTTTCCTCTTTCCGTTAATAACTCCTTCTTCTACTAAACCCCTCACCCCATCTGAGAATAGTTCCGTATGAACTCCTAGATCATGTTTTTCATGCAAAAAACTCAGTATGGCATCAGGTATGGATCCTATACCCAGCTGCAATGTAGCTCCATCATCTATGAGTGAAGCAACATTCATACCGATTTGTTTTTCCACCGGTCCGATCACCGGAGGCTCTAATACGATAAGCGGCTCTTCAGCCGGCACAAAATAATCTATTTCACTGACATGCAGAAGAGTATCTCCATAAGTGCGTGGCATCTCCGGATTTACCTGAGCAATTACGGTCTTTGCCGCTCTGGCGGCCTGGATGGTATAATCAATCGATATGCCCAAAGAGCAATAGCCATGAGTGTCAGGCGGAGTAACGGAAATCATAGCTACATCAAGCGGAATCTTTCCCGACAGGAACAAATCTGGAATTTCAGAAATAAACACTGGCGTAAAATCGGCTCGCCCCTCGGCTATGGCTTTCCTGGTAGGTGCACTGCCAAACAAGGAATTAAGTCTAAAATGTCCCTGCATTTCCGGGTCAACATAAGATGAGTCACCCATAGCCACTCTTTGAACTATTTCAACATCCTCCAATTCATGGCTTCTTGCTACCAGGGCGCG
>DHSK01000015.1:7819-8484 GCA_002408445.1 Syntrophomonas sp. UBA5288 | reverse complement strand
TCCTCCAGTATGGTCAAGGTTTCAATATCCAGGTCATTACCGGGTTCATCCAATAGGAGAACATTGGGAGCACCCATTAAGATACGCAAAAGGTGCAATCTCCGTTTTTCTCCCCCGGACAGTTTGCTAAGGGTGGTCCATTGGGCTGCAGGCGTGAATAAAAAGGTCTCCAGCATCTGGGAAGCGCTTAAGAGTTTCTGTCCGGTTTTCAGGTACTCGCCCGCCTCCCGTATATAGTCGATCACCCTCATATCATCCGGCAAATGGCTGCTTTCCTGGGGAAAATAACCGATTTTTACCGTACTGCCCATTTCCACACTGCCCGTAGCGGGCGTAATCTCACCGCTCATTATATGCAAAAGGGTAGATTTTCCTATACCATTCGGTCCTACTATGCCCAAGCGCTCATCCCGGGCGATGGTACATGAATAGTCCGCAATAATCGTTTGAGGCCCAAAGCTATGGGAGACTTCTTTTAGTATAATAGTTTTCTTGCCCAACCGGCTGGCCGCCGAAGATATCTGCAGAGGCGGGGCAGTAGTACTGAACGGCTCATCCTTAAGCTGTTCAAACCGTTGGATACGGGCTTTTTGCTTGGTACTGCGGGCCCGTGCCCCCCTTCGAATCCAAGCCAGCTCTTTGCGCAAAAGGGCTTGTTTTTTACC
>DHSK01000015.1:6818-7452 GCA_002408445.1 Syntrophomonas sp. UBA5288 | reverse complement strand
ATCCGCCGGATTCATCAGAGCCGCTGCGAGTCCCACCCTTTTGCGCTGCCCCCCGGAAAGCCGGCTCATCGGTACATCGAACTGGTTTATACCCAGCCGGGTCAGTATGCCCCGGGCCTCACTTTCCAGATTCCAGGCATCCAGTGCTTCCATCTGCTGGCTTAATCGCGCTACTTGCTGTGCTATGGCTGCACCGGCCGCTTCCGATTCGAGCGCCTCGCGATAGCGGCGCCAGACTTGCATAGCCTGAGCATCGCCGCTTAAAGCGGTATCCAGGACAGTAGCCTCCGGGTCATAAGGTGGATTCTGGGGAAGATATTCCATTCGCAGATTGCTGTTCCTTACCATCTGGCCCCGGTCAGGCTCTTCCCGGCCTGCGATAAGCTTTAGAAAGGTCGACTTGCCCGAACCGTTGATTCCCACCAGGCCAATTTTTTCGTCTTCATCTATACCAAAAGATATTTCTTGCAGAATGGTTTTTACACCGTAAGTTTTGCTGACATTATCCATGGTCAGGAGATTCATAAACTTCATGTTCCTTTACCCTGTATTAATAGGTTATATTATAGCCTTTTCCGCCTGAACTTAATAGAAACAAATATCGTAATCAAGCGCATCCTTTCGCCCCTTAAGG
>DHSK01000015.1:6522-6649 GCA_002408445.1 Syntrophomonas sp. UBA5288 | reverse complement strand
CAGGGTGGCCCCCAGATTGACAGCGCTTGCGGGGTTGGGGTGTTAACAAAGGGTTTGGGTTTTCAATGTTTCCAAGTCGGCTTGTTTTTTAAACACTTTTGAGAGCAGGACGGTTCTTACATTCGGG
>DHSK01000015.1:0-6207 GCA_002408445.1 Syntrophomonas sp. UBA5288 | reverse complement strand
GGATCTTGTAAATCGAAATATAGGATACCTTCCAGGTCCCAAACCATATCGATATAATGGCAGGAAGGATTTATGACCAGCTCAGAAATGTATATCCTGTTCCCGCTTATGTAATGGAGCCTGGTTTCATATTCGTATATCTTTTTGCCTTTTTCCACGTAGAAAAACATACGAATGATTTCATTTACATTAATCATCCGCACTCCATCAGCCTGAAATGGCTCAAAAATATACCCGTTTTCGCCCAGTATCATATTCCCCTGCCAGCTGGATATGCCCGTTTTAGTTTCAATATTTAAGGTTCCCAATATTATAGGTTCATCCAGTGCTTCATTCAGCAGCAGGCTGACATTGAGCAAGTTATCAATCATTATATCGGCCATGACCGGTTCGAATTGCTTGCCTCGGTTTTGGGAAATATCAGTGATCACCTCTTCGATCGGTTTTGGTTCCTTGTAGCTCCTTTGGGATAACATGGCGTCAACTGCATCGGCCACGCCGATGATTCTACTCTCCAAAGGTATTGATGTTCCCGCCAGCCCCTCCGGGTAACCGGTGCCGTCATACCTCTCATGATGGCATTTTACTACCTGGGATATGTATTTACTGTCATATTCGCCTATGGCCAGCAAGTCTTTGGCAATTTGCTGGCTATATATTACATGGTTTTTGATGGTATCGTATTCGTCCTCCGATAACTTGGTTTTTTTATTTAATATGTATTCCGGAATATACAGTTTGCCCACATCGTGTAATAGGGCCGCTACATATAGCCCCTCTATTTCCTCTGCGCTTAAATCAAAACTTTTGGCTAATATAAGCGACCAGTTCGCCACATTGTACTGGTGATTTATCATAAAAGGTTCGTGAATCTTTACTATATTATCCAGTACATGAATACTATTCAAAAAACTTCTTTTATCTTTATACTGATTATAATGAAGAGAAAACCTGCCGTTAATTCCCTGCAGTTTGCTCAAAAACTCCTCGTTCATTATTAAATCAATACAGATGTTAAGATCGGCATTATAGGTCCCTAGATATAAACATCCGATTATATCCAGTTTATCATGCAAATGGTTATAGAGCGGAATAAGGATTTCCTTCTTAATACCGTTTAATAAAGGGGTATATTCTTTACCTTTGTAATAATTGCCAGCACAAGTATCCAGCGTAATAATCTGTTTCTCTTCCAAAAGCAGTTCAATTAGATTATTGGCGGCGTCATCCCCGGTACTAATAATTTGATTTTCGTATTCAACAAAACCGGCACCTGTTTTCGTATGAGTAAATTGTGCCATTACGCAGGACTTATCATCATTAAACATCATGATTTTACCAATATCGTAATCCATCAAATTCAGGATTCCGTTCAAATCCTTCAACATATATAAGTCTATTTCATTTCTATCGTTGGGCAATTCATATGTATTTATCATATTTGCACCCCTGGTATAAATTTTTTAATAAAACAGCCAAAATGGTTTAAATAACTTAATATAAAATCATAGCCTAACCGTCAGATAACATACATGGAGGAAAATATGCATTCAAACAGTATTTTTGAGATACTAGTCAATTGGCGTAATTTTAGGTTAAAGCTTTTTTTCCAGGGCATAGTGGTCGGTCTTTTGGCCGGCACGGTGGTAGTACTGTTCCGGCTTATACTGGAGCAATCATACTGGGGGCTGCAGCACCTCTATGGGCTTTTGCGTTCAGGCAGTCCCTGGCTTTTGTTCGTATGGGCGATAGTACTGGTATTTATTGCTTACCTGCTGGGGACCATGGTCCAAAAGCAGACATTAATCGGCGGAAGCGGCATTCCGCAGGTAAAAGGGGTAGTAGCGGGACACTTGCAAATGAATTGGCTTGCCATAATAGTGTGGAAATTTATCGGCGGGGTTCTCGCCATTGGTTCCGGTCTGTCCCTGGGCCGCGAGGGTCCTTCCATTCAGTTGGGAGCAGCTGCCGGTCAAGGTATAAACCGGCTATTTAAAGGTTTACCGGTTGAGGAAAAAATACTCATTACCAGCGGAGCCGGTGCAGGTCTGGCCGCAGCTTTTAATGCTCCCCTGGCCGGTGTAATATTCAGCCTGGAAGAACTGCACAAAAACTTTTCTCCGCCGGTATTAATGTCCTGCATGGCAGCTTCACTGAGCGCTGATTTTATTTCCAAGCACTTTTTTGGCATAGAACCAATATTTAATTTTGGTATCCTGCCCCAACTTCCTTTTAAATATTATGTGCACCTGATCATCCTGGGCCTGGTCCTTGGCCTATTGGGAGTTTTATTCAATCGGAGCCTGCTCAAAGCTCAGGATATATATAAAAAGCAAACATTGATTCCCCCCAGGTATCTTGCCATCGTGCCGCTGTTATTAAGTATCCCGGTCGGATTATATCTTCCGGTATGTTTAGGGGGAGGAAATGACTTAATTAATTCTCTTAGTCAGGGCCATTTTGGCATAGCTCTTCTCTTGACGCTGGTTGTGGTTAAATTTATTTTTACCATTATCAGCTATGGTTCAGGTGTTCCTGGCGGCATATTCCTTCCCCTGCTGGTTATAGGCGCCCTGATCGGTGGTATCAGCGGCAATGCGGCGGTATTTTTCAGCCATCTCGATCCTCAGTATGTTAATAACTTTGTGGTTTTTGCCATGGCCGGGTATTTTACCGCCATAGTTAAATCCCCTATAACGGGAAGTATCTTGATTACTGAAATGACAGGCTCTTTCACCCATTTGCTCCCTGTAATCATTGTATCAATGACAGCCTATGTCACCAGCGATATCCTTAAAGGCAAGCCGATCTACGATGAATTGTTACAGCGAATTCTGCGCAAGGAAAAAGATATTTCGGAATCAGATAAACGATCCGGGCAAACCTTGTTGGAAATTGCGGTAGGCCTTAATTCTAATCTGGACAACCGCCGGGTAAAAGAGGTCAAATGGCCTTCCAACTGCCTCCTGGTAAGCATCCGGCGGGGAGAAGAAGAAATTATACCCCACGGAAATACCACTATTTTAGCCGGGGATTATCTGAATATATTGACCAGCCAGGATCAGGCACCCCAAACCTATAAACTAATGCAGCTCATGGCTGAAGCAATTCCCTGCTAAGCACCTCTTATGGTGCCAGGCATGGGTGCCAGGCATGGGGACGGTTCTTATGCTTGGTTGTTTAGCAACCTTAATAGCGACCAAAGGGAGCAGCAGTAGTACCCGCAGGGTGAGTCGCGCTCACTACGTTAGTGGTTAGGCGATAGCCGAACATCAGTGTGCCCTATGGGTACGGCGTCAGGCCGGTTTTTAATATTTTATAATTTCCGTTTTCGAATTCGATATAGGTCATGGACCCGGGAGCAATATCCGTTTTCCAAAGATCAAAAGAAGGGTCAAAATGTCCCAGAAGTGCTTTTATAACCCCTCCATGGGTTACCACCAGTACGGTGCCGGTATGTTGGGAAGCGATTTCGTCCAGGGCCTGACCGGCCCTGGCTACCACTTCTGTGAAGGTCTCCCCTCCCGGCATCTTGAAATTCCACCCATCTTTGTACCATTTATCCCAGTCATCACGGTACTTTTCATATACTTCACTGAAAGTCAGTCCTTCCCACACTCCGAAGCAGAGTTCGCGCAGCCGGCCATCATAATAAACCTGCTGTTCCAACACCTGTGCTGCTATTGCTGCCGTTTGCCGGGTACGGGACAAGTCACTGCAGTAGACGGCTTCCACCTGTTCATTTTCCCACAGGTAGCGGGCCGCCCGCCTGGCCTGTGTTTTCCCCTTATCATTGAGAGAAATATCGGTATGTCCCTGATAACGGGAAAGAGCATTCCATTCTGTTTCTCCATGCCGGAGTAATATGATTTTCATAAAAGTCTTCCTTTGCTATCACTTGGTATTAATCGTTAAAGCCACCGGGGACGGGCCTTAAACCAGTTTGCCCATTGATTTTGCTATTACAGCCGCCATAATAAAGACGGTTTCGGAGATTTCACAAAGCGCTCCATAGGTATCCCCGGTCAAGCCTCCCAAAATACGGGCAATCGATCGAGCTATACACCATGTTATAAAAATAGTAACAGAGGCCAGGATCACCCCGGTCCAGCCGTATAGAAGAAAACCTCCTGCCATGGTCAATAAGGTAGCGATAATTGGTTTACCAATACCATTACTTTCACCAAAAGGTTTTCCCAGTCCCGGGCCGGTACGCGCATAGGGAAATAGTATCACCGCATACACCATCATACATCTTCCCACTGCAGGCGCCAGAAATAGCAGATATACTTTGTCAGGGGCAGGAAGAGAAGCTAGAAAAGAAAACTTCAGTAGTATTACCATAACCAGAGCAATAGCTCCCATAGCCCCGACCCGGCTGTCTTTCATTATCTCCAGCATCCCCGCCCGGTCCTGGTTGCTGTAAAGCCCGTCCGCCGTATCCATCAGACCGTCCAGGTGAAGCCCCCGGGTAATAAAAGCCCATACGGCAATGATCAGGGCATTACCGCCCAGGCCCGGTAAGAGCAAATTGCTGATAGATCCGGTCAAAGCCAGGATGCCACCTATGATAAAGCCTACCAGCGGAAAAAAGTAAATAGACCTTACAATATCTTTTTCTGCTACCGGTGTGTTCCGGGAAGCAGGAAGGATGGTTAAAAAGGATAGGGCAAATAAAAACGCTCTCATGCATATCTCTCCATAATAATTGGGATAAGCGTAAACTACATGTTTTTCACTTCCACGATACTCGCTGCGATTCCTTCCGGTTAATTTCACCAGATAAAAAAGATTCTCAAGGCTCACAGCTCAAGAATCTCCTTTAGAAAGTTTACGTTATCCGGTTCAGATCTCCGGGTCGGCTTCAGAGCATAACCCGGGCATTAATGATGGTGATGCTTGCAGTTGGCATCATGGCAACCACACTTGCTTTTCGGTTTGATCCCGGCTTCATCAAGCTGGGTGGTAACCTGTTCGCGGATGGAGGCCAGGTAAATCTTATAGAGCCGTTTTTGTTCAGCCAGTTCCGTCGGGGTCAATCCCTCAACTTTCTTTTTCCCGGCCAATTCATTAATACGCTGAAGAAGTTCTGCCGTTATCATTGTTTACACCTCAGTTAAATACTTTTAGTAAATCCAATTATAATAGCTATTGACCGTAAAGCCAAGTCTGAGTAAGCCATTTTGAGATAACGTTTTATAAAAATACCGCAGCGAATAAACTTCAGGACAATGCCCGGAACTATCTGAGGGTTGATAATGTACCAATCAGCATATTGCCTGCCAGCTTCAGATTAATGGGAAACAGGGAAATTAAAACACCGGAAAGAAATATTTGTATGCGAATATTTGGTTGACAAACTATTTGCCTATCATATAAAATGGTCGTGTAAACAAGATAGATTTGTTGTTTTGTCGAACACGGCATTGTTCCTGTGAAGTGGTTGAGCTCAACAAAGGCTGATGGCACTGCAGGCCTGAGGTATTCAAACTCAAATGGCTTAATCTAGATACGAGAGGAAGTATTGAATATGGATTTTAGACTGACAGAAGAACAAATGATGGCTCGTGCCAGTATTCGCGAATTCTGCGAAAAATACGTTGAACCAATAGCAGAAGAGATCGACAGAGAAGGACGTTATCCGCTGGATACCATGAAGAAATTAGGCGAAAAAGGTTTCCTGGGTGTTCCTTATGGCAAGGAATACGGCGGAGCAGGTGCTGATTTATTAACTTATATGATAGTTATTGAAGAAGTATCCCGTGCCTGCGCTTCAACCGGCATTTCCATTGAGTGTCATACTTCACTGGCCAGTTTCCCGATCTTCGCATACGGAACTGAAGAACAGAAACAAAAATTCCTCAAACCGCTTTGCACCGGTGAAATGCTCGCTGGATTTGCTCTGACTGAACCTAATGCAGGTACTGATGCAGGTGGAGCACAAACAACTGCTGTTTTAGACGGCGATGAATATGTACTCAACGGCTCCAAAATGTTCATATCCAATGCTTACTATGCCGGTCTTTTAACAGTATTTGCCATGACCGATAAATCCAAAGGCACCAAAGGGCTCAGCGCATTTGCAGTACCGGCCAAGACTCCGGGCATAACTATTAGCGAGCCTTTGGACAAACTGGGAATCCGCGCTTCCGCCCAGTCCGAAGTTATATTTAAAGATGTCCGGGTTCCCAAAGCCAACCTGTTAGG
>DHSK01000130.1 GCA_002408445.1 Syntrophomonas sp. UBA5288 | reverse complement strand
CCAGACTGTTCTGAATTATAAATGTCAATTATGATTTATCGTCATTGAGGCCTTCTTTGAACTTTTGGATAACCAAAATCACCCATCCATAAGCGAATACAAGGAATCCCGCTATTGATAAAGCATTAAATTTTGTATATGAACTAATCAAAGAACTCAGCCAAAGAATTATCGCAATTACAATTATATCTCGTATCCGCTCTTTTCCTATTTTAACCGTAGATGCTACATATAAATAATAAGCAATCGCAATTAAAATAATCGGGAATAGATAACGAAGTGGGATTCCTGACCACAACTGGGTATAACCCCCTTATAATAACTAGTTAACAGTAAAATAATTAAACGTAATATTACGCTTTGTCCCATCCAACTCAGTATTCAAAAAATCACTCATAGCTGCAGATGCCACTGCACTAGCCTCAGTATTGGCTTCCCATGTTATGGCATATCGATGACCACTGGTTAAGTAAAAAGATTTACTACTTGACTTGGGTATATTGTCAAAATATCCAGAGGTTGCAGAGAAACAAGTTTGCTCATTTGATGAACCGTTGCTAGTATCGGTAACAATAAGTTTAATATTGAGATTACCTCCAACGATTCGTCCTGTAAGGTTATAGTTAGCACCAATAGTATAGGTTCTACTTTCTGATGGTGTATAATATATCCATCCCCAACCCCTTCCCCATTTGGAACCATAAATTTCAGCAAGAGATCCGTTTTTGTTTACATCCAAAAAAGTTTCCCAATAACTATCACTATAACCTGCTCCAGAACCACCATGGGATTGATCTCGACCAGTCATATAATAAGTAGACATTATTGAATCTGATGGTTGCGTATCCATAGTCGCCTCTTGTATTATACGGTTCATTACCTTAGCATCAGCCTCTTCTTTTTGTTGTGCAACTTCCGTAGCGATTTTTTCCATATCCTGAACAGTAACGCTACTTGAATTATTTTGACTAAGACTCTGATTAATAATTAAATCACTCGCGCTAAGATTGTCTTGTATAGGTTCTGCCGCTCCAGCAATGGGTGCCATCAAAAAAAATAAACAAAAAGTCAAAATAGTAGTCATACAAATCCTGTTTGCACCATTCAATTTAATCATACTATAAACCTCCTTAAAATTCATTTATATTGCGCTTACCTTGCTAATATCATTCCCCCTCAAAAAGCTTCCGCTAGAACACCAGTTTTTCGTACGCACGATAAATACTCTAATTCAATTTCGATTCTTTTAACCCTTTAGAGATTCGTAGGACACCGGAAGTTGAACGTAAATAACCACACTTAGTACGTGAATGCCCAAAAGGAAGCAAGGACTTTATACTAATTTGTAAAATATATACTTGTATCTCATTTTGAAAAAATAGGATGGAGACTAATGATTTCAGTTTTACTGCTCGAGATGAATACTATAATTTAAAATTCATTAAGAAATTATTTAAGCAAATCCCAGAAATCTCAAGTATATTTGTGATACGGGGTAAGTGGTGAAGAATCTATACTAACCGCGCAGAGATACAAACCAGAATACTTTTTAATATAGAATTGAACAACAGTACTACGTCAAGAAGTATTCATTTCAGCATGCGTACTAAGTTAATGATCGTTGTATTAGAATAACGAACCAGTAAAGAATAACGGCCTCAAAGGGCCGTTATTTTCCGGTCAATTATTATTCATGGCGTATCCGTACTTTGTGTAAGGTCTAAAGGAATGTAAAACAAGATGTATGTATTGGGGAGCAATTGGCTGGAATGAACTGGTTCTAATACTTTAGACACATCAACATTTAGGGTGCGTGGAATTGTTAACAAAAAACAATATTGGGAGTGCACTTCAATCCATTTATGAATGCGTGCTTGACTGATAAACAAAAATAGGCTTTAAGCTCACCTAACTCTATGCATGATCTTCTTTATAGAAACTGGTGATGATTATATATCCTAATATAAAAGCGTTAAGGGAAATAAAGGCCGGTTCTGTTATAAATATGGTTGTAATCTTCAAAGGCAACATTTTCAGCCCAAAAATAAAACACAATACTAAATAGACCGCGAAAAATAAAGCAGGGACACCTAAATACAATATTCGCAGCCAATCAACCTTCCAGGGAGCTGCCGATGTTCTGTTTTTTAATAGCGGTTCCAGCCCTAAGATAATGCCGCCAATTAAAGAGACAACTATATATAAAAAATACGGAATTAAGTTGCTGAAATCATAATGCGTTTGTGCATATCTCGACGCTATTGTTACCCCAATATTGCCGGCAATAAGAATTCCGAATAAGCCCAGAGCCATCAATATTATATTAAAATGTTTACGCATTTTGTTTCCTCCTTATTCTGGACCGGGAGATATTATTGTCTTCTAGTCTGACTGATACATTAGCATTATTAACGATATTTAATTAGCTGCACCTAAGGATTGAGTAAATTGATTTGCTGAAATATCTATGCTGCGTGGAATGCACAATTGAAGCTGGTCGTTATGGTTGATGAGGATCATTTGTTTCTATATTTGAGGACCCATAAACTACAATAAACTATAACTGATATACATAGAAGTTGAGCAGCTAGTCTTTCTATGGAAAACATATACTCACCTCGCAATCAATTTTATGGTCACAGTATAAATACCGGCCAAAAGGATGCGGTAATATCGTGTGCTGAAAATTTGCCTCGTGACTGTGCGCCAGTACTTCTTATTATAATCTATATAACTTTTATGTTATATATTATAAGATAATAAAAAGTTTGGGTATTAGCCCACTTTATATGCGATTTTCTTAGCCAGGCATACTATTTGAAGATCAAAGTGTTCCAACTATTAAGACCTACATCACAAAAATGGGAAATTTGTACCATGTAAAATAATGACGAAAATAGCGATAAGCAGGTTAAATAGGGTATAATATACATAAATATGAAAGGGGGCAAAATAGTGAGAATTACGGCAGACAAAGTAGATTTCTTTAAGGAAATGGCTTCTACCCTGGTCAATAAGTTTCCTGGCGGAGCTATATTCGCAATTTCTGACCAAGAAAAAGTTATTTGGAAGGTTCCTTCTAACGCTTTTGATGTTGAGCAATTCAGTATCGGTACCAAACTAAGGGTCGGTGGAGCTCCTTACCAGGTTATTCAAACCAGTAAACCCGCTGAAGAAAAGGTTCCCCGCAATATTTATGGTATGCGTCTTATAATGAATGCCTTTCCCATATTTGATGAAGATGAGACTGTAGGGAGCGCTATCCTCATATTACCTCGCTTACATCCTATAGCGCGTTCTTTTGGAGATTTTGCTCCCTTGATAGCCGATATGTTCCCGGAAGGTTCATTTATCTATATGACCGACCTGGAAAAGATAGCATATCGGCAATCTTCCAAAAAATTTGATATACCTGATTTAGTGCTGGGTCAGCCATTAGAGGAAGGTTTTGTGGCTCACCGGGCCATTGGCACCGGCAGACTTCAAGTTGAAAACGTAGACGCCAGTGTCCACGGAGTTCCGGTATTTATTATGAGCAACCCTTGTTTTGATGAAGATGACGCCAGTAAGGTGGTAGCGACATTTAATATTGCCCTGCCCAAACAAACCGCAATGGATTTGCGTAATATATCGTCCAACGTTTCCAAAGGATTAGAAGAAGTATCAGCCGTGATAGAGGAACTGGCTGCTTCTTCATCCCAGATAAATGTTAATGAACAGGAACTCAATAAGGATATACAGGAAGTAAACGGCCTGGCTGATAATATTAGTGAAGTTCTGGCCTTTATTAAACAAATAGCTGATGAAACTAAAATGCTGGGTCTTAATGCAGCTATAGAAGCAGCCCGGGCCGGAGATGCCGGGAGAGGTTTTGGCGTGGTAGCAGAGGAGATAAGAAAGCTGTCCGATGAATCCAAGGAGACCGTTGTCAGCATTCGCGACTTAATTAACAATATAAAAGTTAATACCGGAAACACGGCCAAGAAAAGTCAGGCTAACTTGCTGGCCAGTGAGGAACAGGCGGCAGCTACTGAGGAAATTACGGCCAGCGTGGAAGAAATAAGGAGTATGGCCGAAACACTTGATAAAATAGCTCAGGAGATGTAAGGGGTATCACTTGTTCCAGTATTTTCGGTCCAGACTGCGGTATTGGATAGCTTCCGCCAGATGTCCGATATGAATATCGGTGGACTCATCCAGATCGGCTATAGTACGGGCGACTTTAAGAATACGATCATAAGCCCGCGCACTCATATTAAAACTTTCAAAGGCCTTTTTAAGCAGCCGCTCGGATGATTCATCCAGGCGGCAATGCTTTTTAATATCTGCGGGCCGCATTTCAGAGTTTAACTTGGTTTTGCTTCGGGCAAACCGCCTGGCTTGTATAACCCTGGCATTTTTAATTCTTTCCCGTATAGTGGCAGAGCTTTCTGCACTCGATTCATCTTTCAGGTGTTCAAATTTGATGCGGGGAACTTCTACATGCAGATCCATGCGGTCCAGCAAAGGACCTGATATCCGGCTTAGATAGTTGTGGATTTGAATCGGAGTACAGCGACATTCAGTGGTTTCGGAGCCAAATTGACCACAGGGGCACGGATTCATACTTGCGATTAAACTGAAATTGGCTGGGAAAGTATAGGTAGCCTGCGCCCGGGCCACGGTTACGATTTTATCTTCCAAAGGCTGCCGCAATGCTTCCAGTACATCACGGTGAAATTCCGGCAATTCATCCATGAAGAGCACCCCGTTCTGTGCCAAACTGATTTCTCCCGGATGGGGGATTTTACCTCCTCCGATGATACTGGCGGCGGAAGCATTTTTATGGGGAGCACGAAACGGGCGATTGACGATTAAGGGATTAGTTGGGTTCAGTAAACCAGCCACCGAGTAGATGCGGGAAGTTTCCAATATTTCTTCCCGGGTCATTTCGGGCAGTATTCCTGGAACCCGTCGTGCCAACATAGTTTTGCCACCTCCCGGGGGCCCGATCAAAAGGGCATTATGAAGTCCTGCCGCAGCTATTTGCAGAGCCCGTTTGGCGGTTTCCTGCCCTTTAACTTCCGAAAAATCCGCTATTTTGTCAATATGATTATATTCATCCGGGTTAAAAACACCTACCGAACGCAAAGATGCCTGCCCCGATAGACAGGTGTAAAGTTCCATCAAACTGCTCGTAGCATAGGAAGTGATTTCGTTCACCAGCGCGGCTTCCTTGCTGTTTTCTTCCGGTACGATAAAGACAGCATCAGATGCGGTTGCTGCCAATTCCAAGGCCATGGGCAAAATGCCGGGAACCTTTGTAACCGTGCCGTCCAGAGATAATTCACCGGCCAAATAATAGTTGGCGGGCAATGGATCGATCTGGCCGGAGGCGGCCAGTATACCGGCGGCTATAGCCAGGTCAAAATGACTTCCTTCCTTTTTTAAATCAGCCGGTGCCAGGTTTACAATGATCTTTTTATTGGGAAATTCCAGACCGGAATTCTTGATAGCGGATTTGACCCGTTCGCGAGCTTCCCGAATTGAAGCCGAGGCCAAGCCAACTATATCAAATCCGGGCAGCCCCAGCATTAGATCGACCTCAACCTTTACCACTTTGGCATCTATTCCGGTTATTACTAAAGTGTTAACAGCGGCAAGCATAGCAACTCACTCCACAATTCATATTGATATGGAGATTTCGCGAACTTGCCCTTGATATCCTTCCTAAACGGACCATATAAGAAAAATAATGGTGGTAAATGCAGTAATACCCACAGAAAATCCTGCGGCCCTACCACATTTCTAATTGATATTGGATGGCATTTTGATTAGGTTAAGTTTTTAGTTATGAGCGTTTTGCTTTTAGACATATTGTTATAACTTGTTCACCAAATCCTTGAATGCATAATTTAACAGTGTTAAGCCAAATATTATCACACAAATAGCTCCAATTAATGTTAATATATGCTGTATGTATTGCAATATATAGCCATTAAATATACCAAAATTAATCGGCACATTCATAAACACTAATCCTATAATAAAGCCTATACATAAATTTACGGTTTTTTGCACATTTGTCACTTCCTTATAAATAAACTCGTACTATAGTAAAGTTTTTAACCATGTGTTAGCTTCATTAAAGTTCATAAATTCACACTTAAACGTTCATATTGAATAATTTAGCACTTAAAGTATTCATATGTGCGGGCTGCCCCCCTGATATTGGACAAAAACTCTTAATATCTGGTTCATACTTAGAAATCGAAAATTTATATAAACTGGCCTAAGCCAGGATTACCATTATACCCGAACGGGCTTTATGTTTAGTGCCTTTTGCTGCAGTAATTGGTATGCTTCATTGGGGGTATGGTATTTCAAGCTGGAATGAAGACGTACTGAGTTGTAATTTTTAATAAACTGGCTTACCGTATCATAAGCTTCGGCATAGCTTTGAAATTCGTACCTGCTCAGGCATTCTTCTTCAAGAATGGCATTGAAAGACTCAATATGTGCATTCTTATTGGGTGTACGACAAGGAATTCGTTCATGTTCAATTCCAAATATGATACAGCTGTCTCCAAAATGATGACTAATAAATTGTGGCCCGTTGTCGCTTCTGATTATTAAATCATCGGTTCCATATACCTGTCGTTTAAACATGGCTGCCTGTACAGTACGGGCTGCATCATTAGCAGTACAATTTAATCCAATATGGTAGTTAACAATAATACGGTCTAAAACATCTATTATTGGCATTATATAAAAGAATCGGTTCTCTCCGGCAATATAGCCGTATTTGATATCAATTTCGCAGAGCCGATTAGATACTGTGATTTCCTGGTTCCGGGCCAGACGTTTGGGATGTTTTACTTTGAGTTTGCGCTGAGGCCTTAAAATATCCAGTTCTTTACACAAACAATATACTTTTTTTTGTTGATGATAAGCTGGTATTTTCGCCTGAGCGCCCAGGTTAATTGGTGGTACCCATAGGATTCTCCTTCATCACAGATGAGTTCACAAAGCCACTCTTTCACTTGCTCATCGCTGATAATTTTGCCATCGACGGTGCAGGCAGTGGCGGTTACTGGGTGGCCTCCTCTATGATTAGGAATACCGACCGGATGTTTCAGCCGGTAATAATATGTTGAATGACTGAGTCCGACCCATCGTAATACCAAGGTTGCACAGTATCCTTGGGATATCCATTTACTGGCGATTTCTACTTTATCTTGAATTGTGGGTTGGTTTTTTTTACAAGGTCCCTGAGAATAGCAATCTCAAGGTCCTTTTCACCCAGTAACTTTTTGAGTTTTTCGTTTTCGGATTCAAGTGCTTTTGCATTTTGATTATACGATCCATTCCCATGAACAGGGCTAAATCCAATATTACTTTGATTCTTATGTTCCCGAACCCAACGGCTGACCATATTGGCAGATAAATCGTGTTTTCGGGCAACGATAGCAGCATTGCCTACTTCCAGTGATTCTCTAAAAACTTGCTTTTTTAATTCTTGCGAGTATTTCTTGCTTTGCATGTTGTGGCCCCCTCCTGTTATAAAAGGTACCAGATTAAGATACTTTGTCCAAGTCGGTTAGGGGGCTAAATAGTGTGATTTTGTATTGAGTGTGCATCATGTTACCCTTTAATGTTCAATATGTAGGGGGCGTCAGTCTATTTCAAAATATAAATGGCTCTACTAAAATATATATGGCTTAGATTTTGGGGTGAACAAAGCTGAGTTCACCATTACCTTGACTAAATTCATCAAAGCCTCTCAACTTAATAGTATTTTTCTTAAGAATATTTTCTATATGCCCTAAAGATAAATGCTCATACTTTTCTATCAAAATAGCTGCTATTCCAGAAACTATAGCAGTAGAAAAAGATGAACCAGACCATGTGGAATAATGATTAATACCTGTGTAATCTAGTGAATAAATATCCACACCGAAAGTAACTAGATCTGGTTTGCGTGGATTTTGGGTGATACCTCCCCTACTAGAAAGATAACCTACTTTATCATCATCAAAGTTATATGTACCATTATTTTTAGTATAGCCTACTGTAATAACATCTGGGCTTGTTGCAGGAGATAATATTGTATCTGTATTGGGACCACCATTCCCTATACTGCTCCCAAGGACTGA
>DHSK01000142.1 GCA_002408445.1 Syntrophomonas sp. UBA5288 | reverse complement strand
CTATCGCAGACCTGAAGGTGCTGTTCCATCTGGAGCTGCTTCTCTTCAGCCAAGCGCTGCTTTTTGAACTCAATCCATTCCTGCTGCGTATAATGACTCATCCATTACCCTCCTTCCACTTCTGCCGTATAAGCATCCGGGCTCGGTAAAGCCTTGACTCCACGGCTTTAATACTGATACCTTCCGCATCGGCAATTTGCTGGTAAGACTGATGGTGATAATAGTAGCTGGTAATTGTCTGTCCGTAACACCGGGGCAGGGATTGGCAGATTTCCCGGATGCGCTGTTCATTTTCCTTTTGGATCAAGAAATCATCCGGATGTATTTCGCTTTCCAGCTTTAGTTCCGAGACATCTACCGAAACGCCGACGTTTTGGCGGGCCTGGCGCCGTTTCCAATCAATCGCTTTGTTGGCCGCAATCTTGCCTATCCAACCCTTCAGGTTGTCGGGACGATAACGGGGAAGTGAGCGATAAATCTGTAAGAATACTTCCTGGGCCAGGTCTTCTGCTTCATTGACTCTTACAAAATTTAAAATTACGGCGAAAACATAAGCCTGATAATGCTTTATAAGTTCTTCAAACGCCAGCTGGTCGTTTGACAGGAAACGTTTTAAGCATTCATTTTCATTCCAAACCTTGACCCCCTCCTTCCCGTTAACCGGTTCAATTATTATAACGTTAATGTAATCAAAAACCCTGCAAAAAATTAAGCAGATTATTTTGGTGCGGTTCTGTTTAACAGTGTAAATTCCATGAAAATAAAAATTTTTTATGGAAAGATGAATTTTTGATTATGGAGGTATATAATAAAAATAAGAAATTGAGAAAAATATTACAAGAACAAGCAAATTTTTTTTGTCCAAATATTGTGAACGTTATCACAAACGAAGGGAGGGAATAGTAATGTTAGTGCAGGACGAGATGTTGGACAATTGGAGTGAAATTTATCTGGAAACTATGGAAGAACTACATGGCGGCTGGGAAGGAATCGGTATCCAAACCAAGGAAGAGGTAAATGAGGAATGGTGTAAGTGCTTTGCTTCTGACTATGAGATCAGGACTTTACTAAGAAATATCCTCTATCGTAAAGCGGCTTGACGGAACAATCTCGGACCTCTGCAATTGCCTATAGATACCTGCAGCATATTGCTGCTTAATAATTAAATATGGAAGTACAGCCACGACTTTTTGCCATACTGGAGGCAGGAAAGTAGTGGCCATTTTTTTAAAAGGCAAAGAACATAATAGTGTGCTCTTTGCCTTTATTAATCTATGTTATAGTTTAAATTGTTCGGTTAATTGACTTAATGCTTCTGTGTTTCTGGCCAGTTTTTCAGCCGCTTCGCTAGTTTGTATAATAGCTTTGGTGGCTTCTTCCGTGTGGCCGGCGATCTCCTGTGAACGCAGCGCGCTGTTAGCCATGGTTTCCGCTATGGAGTCGAAGGCTCCGGTAATTTCATCTACCGACTTAAGAATCTGATTGCTGGTCTTAGACGTTTTATCTATTAGCTTTAATACCATATCGGAATCGTCTTTATATTGCCGGCTGATAGTAATCATTTCATCAAAGTTCTGGTCTACATAAGTATTAATGAAATTCAGTAAATCATCGCAGTTTTTAATCAGGTTATTGATAGAATCCTGTACCTGGGTGGTCAATTCCTGAATATGGGTTACCGAGGTAGATGATTCTTCCGCCAGCTTCCGGACTTCTTCAGCTACAACCGCAAACCCCCGGCCCTGCTCACCAGCGCGGGCGGCTTCGATGGCGGCGTTCAATGCCAGCAGATTGGTCTGGCTGGCTATACCGGATATATTAAGGGCCAAAGTCGAGATTTCATCGACAATTTTGGCTTTTTCAATGGCTCCCACCATTTTCTGCTTGATGCTATCGTAAAGCTGTTGGGTGGAATCACGGTCGGATAATGCTTGTTGTTCCAAGGTAAGAGCTCTTTCTTCCACTGCTTTAGCTTTTTTATCATCTTCCTGGAGTTCCCGGTTTAATTCATCCAGCATTGTCCCCATTTCCTGACTGGAGGAATTTACTTCCTCAGAAGAAGCAGATACTTCTTCCAGGCCGGCCGCAATTTCTTCTGTGGAGGAGGATATGCTTTGCATACGTGATGAGATATTCTGCCCAAATGCGGCCAAATGTTGGCTGGAGGCAGCCAGTTCCTGAGATTGACCATTTATATTGGTGATGATATCGCGGAAGCGGAAAGCCATTTTTTCAATGGCCTTGGCCAATCGACCAATATCATCAGGACGGTTAAGCAACGAGGCAGGTACATTTACACTCAAATCACCACTTGCTATAGCATCAGCTGTTTCGGTCAACTGAGCCAACAAAGTATTTTTTGAACTAAAACCTAATTCCATTCTTACCAAACTCCTTCCATGTGACACGTTTAATCTACCTTACTTATTAGTCTACCGGAAATAATTCTGGTAGGTGAGATTGTAAGATTTTATTTTTAATACTACAAGGCCCATAAAAAAAATTAATGATACACTAAATCATTTATCGTAAATTTAAAGATAACGTAAGTACTTTTACTCTCATACTAGTTAGGTTATACTAAAATGTGGATTTAGAGACCCTTATGAGGAGGACAAATATGAAGAAGTCTTGTCTCGTACTGCTGGCATTCATGTTGATAATGGCAGTATTATGCCCGGTGAATTCAACCGCGGCTCAACCCGTAAGTGAAAACAGCGGGAAAGTTTACATATTGTCAATAGATACCCTGTCCATATTGGATATCAATCGTACTAATACGCCCAACCTGTGGAAACTCTCTCAAAAAGGAGCGGCAGGGCTGTCCAGCAATCGGTCTCTGCGAAGTGCTAACAGCATGGACTCAAGTCTTACCATAGGAGCAGGTAATCTGGTCCGTGCCTATGCCGAAGGGATAATGGCCTATAACCGTGATGAAAAAATCATGAACCGTAATCAGACTGCGGCCCAGTTATATCAAAATTTGACCGGATGGGACCCTGACGACAGTGCCGCTCTGTTAGTCAACCTGCCGGAGATTTTGACCGGAATGAGCACCGAAGATGTGAATTCAGTACCTGGTGCTATGGGCGAACTTTTGAAAAATAACCGGCACCAGGTTTGTGTCTTGGGAAATGGCGATATCAATGGTACCCCTTTCAGGTCATCCGTAGCCATAGGCATGGATGCCGCCGGCCGGGTACCACTTGGCGATGTAGGGGCCAATACTTACACACAGTCACCTGAAAGTTATCTGGGCTGGGAGACGAATTACAGCTATCTGCTGAGCCAGGTTAAAGTTAATCAAAAACAGGCGGATGTTATCATTATTGAGCTGTCTGATTTGGCCAGGCTTGATAAATCAGATATTGCATTTCCTGAAATATTGGAAAAGCAGAGGAATGTCTATCTGCACCGGATCGATGAATTTGTGGGCGAGTTGAGTAAGCAAATGAATGCTCAAGAGGACATGATGCTGGTTATCGCGCCCTCGCCTTCTTTAACCCAGATAGCGAACAAAAATAACTTTACACCGGTTATTGCCTATGGTAAAAATATCGAGCATGGATTCCTTACTTCCGGTGCCACCCGCCGTGATTATATTGTATCCAATACAGATATAGCACCTACGGTACTGGGTTTCTTTAACATCAAGACTTCACCTTCCATGATTGGACAATCCATACAAAGTAAATTAGCTCCGGGAACCGACACTTTACAGACTGCTCAGAATTTAAGTCTGTCTGCCGCTACGGTAAACCGCCTGAGGGCACCCATGGTCAAGGGCTATATATTAATGTTGATTATCGTTATTCTGCTCAGTGTTATTGCTATTTTTGGGATTCCCCGCATCACCAGAGCGGTGGAGCCATTGGTGGTCAGTCTGGTAGCCGTCCCTCTGGTATTTTTGCCCCTGGGCCAGCTTAATTTGGCTGCTGACTGGGAGTATATTCTATTTGCAATGCTTGCTGTTATTATCATTACTGCCCTGGCCATCTACCTGTGCCGCTTCGATTTTCATAGGGCTTTTATCGCACTTACCGGGATAACCGCCCTTGCCATTGACCTTGATGTAATTACCGGCTTTAACATGATTCAAAGATCAGTGCTTGGTTACGATCCCATGGCCGGTGCACGCTATTACGGCATCGGCAATGAATATATGGGAATACTGCTCGGCAGCATTATCATCTTAGGCGCCGTAGCATACGATAAATTTCCTCGTAAATGGATGCTGGGGCTGATAACCCTGGTTTTTTTAATGCACTGCTACATTATCGCCGGACCTTCGCTCGGTGCGCAATCTGACGGGGTGCTTACTGCGCCGGCCGCCTTCCTGGTAACCATCGCCCTGCTGGGTGATGTCAGGATAAATCCCCGGGTTCTGCTGGGCATGCTGGGTATAGTAGTGGCGTCTATCCTGGGCCTTACCCTGTACGACATGAGTCGGCCCATGGAAATGCAGACCCACATCGGCCGTGCAGCCCATCAAATAGTTTCGGGGGGATGGAAGGAAGGCATTATTATAATAGCCCGCAAATTAGGAATGAATGTCAAACTTATCCGTTATACCATCTGGAGCCGTGTTTTCCTGGTAATGCTGGGTGTTCTGGCCCTGTTGGTATATAGGCCGGTAGGGGCAATGGAAAAAATCAGACTGCAGAGACCCCGTATAATAAAAGGCTTTGCCGGTATACTAACGGGGGCCATCGTAGGACTTATCATAAA
>DHSK01000153.1 GCA_002408445.1 Syntrophomonas sp. UBA5288 | reverse complement strand
CTATCGCAGACCTGAAGGTGCTGCTCCATCTGGAGCTGCTTCTCTTCAGGCAGGCGATGCTTTTTGAAATCAATCCATTCCTGCTGTGTATAATGACTCATCCATTACCCTCCTTCCACTTCTGCCGTATGAGTATCCGGGCCCGGTAAAGCCTTGACTCCACTGCTTTAATACTGATTCCTTCCGCATCGGCAATTTGCTGGTAAGACTGATGGTGATAATAGTAGCTGGTAATTGTCTGCCCGTAACACCGGGGCAGGGATTGGCAGATTTCCCGAATGCGCTGTTCATTTTCCTTTTGGATCAAAAAATCATCCGGATGTATTCCACTTTCCAGCTTTAGTTCCGCGACATCTACCGGAACGCCGACGTTTTGGCGGGCCTGGCGCCGTTTCCAATCAATCGCTTTGTTAGCCGCAATCTTGCCTATCCAACCCTTCAGGTTGTCGGGGCGATAACGGGGAAGTGAGCGATAAATTTGTAAGAATACTTCCTGGGCCAGGTCTTCTGCTTCATTTGCGGTTACAAAATTTAAAATTACGGCGAAAACATAAGCCTGATAATGCTTTATAAGTTCTTCAAACGCCAGCTGGTCGTTTGACAGGAAACGTTCTAAGCATTCATTTTCATTCCAAACCTTGACCCCCTCCTTCCCGTTAACCGGTTCAATTATTATAACGTTAATGTAATCAAAAACCCTGCAGAAAATTAAACAGATTCTTTTAGTGTTCCTCCCGGGTAACAATATAAATTCCATAAAAATAAAACTTTTTTATGGAAAGATGAAATTTTAATTATGTAGATATATAATAAAAATAAGAAATTGAGAAAAATATTACAAGAACAAGCAAATTTTTTTTGGCCACATATTGTGAACGTTATCACAAACGAAGGGAGGGAACAGTAATGTTAGTGCAGGACGAGATGTTGGACAATTGGAGTGAAGTTTATCTGGAAACTATGGAAGAACTACAGGGCGGCTGGGAAAAAATCGGTATCCAAACCAAGGAAGAGGTAAATGAGGAATGGTGTAAGTGCTTTGCTTCTGACTATGAGATCAGGACTTTACTAAATATCCTCTATCGTAAAGTGGCCTGACGGGAACAATCGCGGACCTCTGCAGCCTATAGATACCTGCAGCGTATTACTGCGTAATAATTGAATATGGAAGTACAGCCACGGCTTTTTGCAGTACTGAAGGCAAGAAGGTAGTGGCCATTTTTTTAAAAGGCAAAGAACATAATAGTGTGCTCTTTGCCTTTATTAATCTATGTTATAGTTTAAATTGTTCGGTTAATTGACTTAATGCCTCGGTGTTTCTGGCCAGTTTTTCAGCCGCTTCGCTAGTCTGTATAATAGTTTTGGTAGCTTCTTCCGTGTGGCCGGCGATCTCCTGTGAACGCAGCGCGCTGTTAGCCATGGTTTCCGTTATGGAGTCAAAGGCTTCGGTAATTTCGTCTACAGATTTGATGATCTGATTGCTGGTCTTAGACGTTTTATCTATCAGCTTTAAGACCATATCGGAATCGCCCTTATATTGCTGGCTGATAGTAATCATCTCATCAAAGTTCCTGGCTACATAAGTATTCATGAAATTAAGCAAATCATTACAGTTAGTAATCAGATTATTGATAGAGCCCTGTACCTGGGTGGTCAATTCCTGAATATGGGTCACCGAGGTAGATGATTCTTCAGCCAGTTTCCGGACTTCTTCAGCTACAACCGCAAATCCCCGGCCCTGCTCACCGGCGCGGGCGGCTTCAATGGCGGCGTTCAGTGCCAGCAGATTGGTCTGGCTGGCTATACCGGATATATTAAGGGCCAAAGTGGAGATTTCATCGACAATTTTGGCTTTTTCAATGGCACCAACCATTTTCTGCTTGATGCTCTCGTAAAGCTGTTGGGTGGAATCGCGGTCAGATAATGCTTGTTGCTCCAATGTAAGAGCTCTTTCTTCCACTGCTTTAGCTTTTTTATCATCTCCCTGCAGTTCCCGGTTTAATTCATCCAGCATTGCCCCCATTTCCTGACTGGAGGAATTCACCTCCTCAGAAGAAGCGGATACTTCTTCCAGACCGGCTGCAATTTCTTCTGTGGAGGAGGATATGCTTTGCATACGTGATGAGATATTTTGTCCAAACGCGGCTAAATGTTGACTGGCGGCAGCCAGTTCCTGAGATTGACCATTTATATTGGTTATGACATCGCGGAAACGAAGAGCCATTTTTTCGATGGCCTGGGCCAATCGACCAATATCATCAGGGCGGTTAAGCAACTGGGCGGGTACATCCACGTTCAAATCACCACTTGCTATAGCATCAGCTATTTCAGTCAGCTGAGCCAACATAGTACTTTTTGAACCAAAACCTAATTCCATACTTACCAAACTCCTTCCGTGTGATAGGTTAAATCTACCTTACTTATTAGTCTACCGGAAATAATTCTATAGATTGTAAAATTTTATTTCTAATACTGCAAGGCCTATAAAATAATTTAATTGATCCATCAAATTATTTACCGTAAATTTAAAGATAACATAAGTACTTTTACTCTAATACTAGTTAGGTTATACTAAAATGTGGGTTTAGAGACCTTATGAGGAGGACAAAAATGAAGAAGTCTCGTCTTGTACTGCTGGCGTTCATACTGATTGCAGCAGTATTATGTCCGGTGGATTCAACCGAGGCTCAACCCGCCAATAAAAACAGCGGGAAAGTCTACCTATTGTCAATAGATACTCTGTCCATATTGGATATCAATCATACCAATACGCCCAACCTGTGGGAACTATCCCAAAAAGGAGCGGTAGGGCTGTCCAGCAATCGGTCTTTGCGAAGTGCTAACAGCATGGACTCAAGTCTTACCATAGGAGCAGGTAATCTGGTCCGTGCCTATGGTGGAGGTATAATGGCCTATAACCGTGATGAAAAAATCATGAACCGTAATCAGACTGCGGCCCAGTTATATCAAAACTTGACCGGATGGGACCCGGAGGATAGCGCCGCTCTTTTAGTCAACCTGCCGGAGATTTTGACCGGGATGAGCACCGAAAATGTGAATTCAGTACCTGGTGCTATGGGCGAACTTTTGAAAAATAACCAGCACCAGGTTTGTGTCCTGGGGAATGGTGATATCAATGGTACCCCTTTCAGGTCATCCGTAGCTATAGGCATGGATGCCGCCGGCCGGGTACCACTTGGCGATGTAGGGGCCAATACTTACACACAGTCACCGGAAAGTTATCTGGGCTGGGAGACGAATTACAGTTATCTGCTCAGCCAGGCTAAAGTTAATCAAAAACAGGCGGATGTTATCATTATTGAGCTGTCTGATTTGGCCAGGCTTGATAAATCAGATATTGCATTCCCTGAAATATTGGAGAAACAGAGAAACATCTATCTGCACCGGATCGATGAATTTGTGGGCGAGTTGAGTAAGCAAATGAATGCTCAAGAGGACATGATGCTGATTGTCGCGCCTTCGCCCTCTTTGACCCAGATATCGAATAAAAATAACTTTACACCGGTTATTGCCTATGGTAAAAATATCGAGCATGGATTCCTTACTTCCGGTGCCACCCGCCGTGATTATATTGTGTCCAATACAGATATAGCACCTACGGTGCTGGGTTTCTTTAACATCAAGACTTCACCTTCCATGATTGGACAATCCATACAAAGTAGATCAACTCCGGGAATCGACACTTTACAGGCCGCTCAGAATTTAAGTCTGTCTGCCGCTACGGTAAACCGCCTGAGGGCCCCCATGGTCAAGGGCTATATATTAATGTTGATTATCTTTATTCTGCTCAGTGTTATTGCTATCTTTGGGATTCCCCGACTTACCAGAGCGGTGGAGCCATTGGTAGTCAGTCTGGTAGCCGTCCCTCTGGTATTCTTGCCCCTGGGCCGGCTTAATTTGGCTGCTGACTGGGAGTATATTCTATTTGCAGTGCTTGCTATTATTATTATTACTGCCCTGGCCATCTACCTGTGCCGCTTCGATTTCCATAGGGCTTTTATCGCACTTACCGGGATAACCGCTGTTGCCATTGACCTCGATGTGATTACCGGTTTTCACATGATTCAAAGATCAGTGCTTGGTTACGATCCCATGGCCGGTGCACGCTATTACGGCATCGGCAATGAATATATGGGAATACTGCTCGGCAGCATTATCATTTTAGGTGCCGTAGCATACGATAAATTTCCACGTAAATGGATGCTGGGGCTGATAACCCTCGTTTTTTTAATGCACTGTTACATTATCGCCGGACCTTCGCTTGGTGCTCAATCTGACGGGGTGCTCACTGCGCCGGCCGCCTTCCTGGTAACCATCGCGTTGCTGGGTAATGTCAGGATAAATCCCCGGGTTTTGTTGGGCATGTTGGGTATAGTAGTGGCGTCTATCCTGGGCCTTACCCTGTATGACATGAGTCGCCCCGTGGAAATGCAAACCCACATTGGCCGTGCAGCCCATCAAATAATTTCGGGGGGATGGAAGGAAGGCATTATTATAATTGCCCGCAAATTGGGAATGAATTTCAAGCTAATCCGCTATACCATCTGGAGCCGTGTTTTCCTGGTAATGCTGGGTGTCCTGGCCCTGTTGATATATAGGCCGGTGGGTGCCATGGAGAAAATCAGACTGCAGAGACCACGTATAATAAAAGGCTTTGCCGGTATACTAACGGGAGCCATCGTAGGACTTATCATAAA
>DHSK01000172.1 GCA_002408445.1 Syntrophomonas sp. UBA5288 | reverse complement strand
AATCGTTTGACCTGCAAAGATAATATTAATGAAGAAATGTAATTTATAAAAAAGGCGTGAACCCAATGACCAGAAAAGGAATCCTGTTTGTTATGTCCGGGCCTTCAGGAGTAGGCAAAGGTACTATTAAGAAGGCCGTTTTATCCAGAATTAATGGTATCAAATCATCCGTATCCGTAACGACCCGGACCCCCCGCGCTGGTGAAATTGACACCCAGGACTATTTTTTTATAAAAGAGCAAGATTTTGCCCAAATGGTTCAAAATGATGAATTATTGGAATGGGCGCAGGTATACTCACATCATTATGGTACTCCTCGAAGTTTTGTAAGTGAAAATATTGAAAAAGGCCATGACGTTTTGCTCGAAATTGATATCCAGGGGGCTATGCAAGTTAAAGAAAAACAACCTGAAGGCGTATTCATTTTTATAGCTCCACCCGGACGGAATGAATTGGCGGCTCGATTGGGTGCCAGAGGAAAAGACAGTCGGGAAAGCATTAAAGAACGTCTTGATGCTGTCAACTGGGAAATGGAGCATCTTAAATACTATGATTACACGGTAGTGAATGATAAACTGGAAGATGCAGTAACTAAAGTTCTATCCATAATTACGGCAGAACGGTGCAAAGTCAAATATATTAAAGATTTTGAGGTGATCTAAATGACCCCACCTTCCACTAAGGACCTGCTTAAAATTGCCGACAGCAAATATGCTGTGGTAGTTGCGGTTGCAAAACGAGCCAGAGAATTATCAGAATTAAAAAAGAATGATGAAAACTTTCGCGTGTCCAGTATGGTTAGTGAAGCCTTGGCAGAAATTTATAAGTGCAAAATAAAGGTAAAACCTTATCGGGATAAAGACGAGGTTAATCCGGAGGCGGCAGATAAGGAGGCAGTCAATGGCTAAAACAGTCGGTATAGGAATTACAGGCGGCATCGCCTCGTATAAAATTGCTGATTTAGTTAGCAGACTCAAAAAAAACAATATTGATGTTATCGTAATGATGACGGAAGGTGCTACCAAATTTATCACTCCATTAACCATGAAAACATTATCCGGCCGGGAAGTGCTGACTGATTTGTGGTCCGAATCGGTCGAATACAAAGTTCAGCATATTGCGGTAGCAGAGCAGCTCGACTTGTTGGTAGTTGCTCCGGCTACGGCTAATTTTATCGGAAAAGTAGCGGCTGGAATAGCAGATGACTTATTAACTACTATTACCGTAGCAAATACAGCCCCGGTTTTGATAGTTCCATCCATGAACTCCGATATGTTTAAAAATCCAATAGTCCAGGATAATATTAAGAAATTGACCTCATACGGATTCAAATTTATGGAGCCGGAAGTAGGAGAATTGGCCTGTGGTGTATCAGGCAAGGGAAGATTACCTGAAATTGATGAAATATATTCACATATCGATAAACTGCTTTATCCGAAGAAAGACCTGGCCGGCAAGCGCATTATGGTCAATGCCGGGACAACCTGTGAAGATATTGATCCGGTCAGATTTATAGCCAACCGGGGTACCGGCAAAATGGGATACAGTATCGCCCATGAAGCAGTTGACCGAGGTGCCGATGTGATTCTGGTCAGCGGCAAATCTTCACTGCAGCTGCCGACCGGGGTCAAATATGTGCAAGTATGGAGTGCCGAAGAAATGTGTGAAGTTATGCTCAAGTATCAGCCTGCCTGTGATGTGATAATCGGTGCTGCTGCGGTAGGAGATTTCAAAATCGCCAGCATAGCGGAGCAAAAAATAAAAAAGACCGATGACCCGGAACAAAAACTGGTGTTGGAATTAGTTGGAACACCTGATATCCTAAAAGAACTTGGCAAACACAAACAAGATAAACAAATAACGGTAGGATTTGCAGCCGAAACAGAGAACATAATAGAGAACGCCAATAAAAAGCTAAAGTCGAAGAATCTTGACTTTATAGTAGCGAATGATGTTACACAAGAAGGGGCAGGTTTTGCAACTGATACTAACATTGTAACTTTTATAAGCAGGAATGGTGATATGCAATCTTTGCCTAAGATGGGCAAGAATGAAGTGGCAGCTGCAATCCTCGACAAAGTGGCAGAGCTTTTTTAAGAGAAAACATTTTGTTGAAGGAGATGATTTTGTTTGAGCAGGAGACTGTTTACATCTGAATCTGTTACCGAAGGACATCCCGATAAAATGGCAGACCAGATTTCAGATGCCATTCTGGATGAGATAATGCAACATGACCCCGGGGGCAGAGTAGCAGTAGAGACACTCGTTACTACCGGCATGGTAATGGTAGCGGGTGAGATAACCACTCATTGCTACGTAGATATTCCCCGCATAGTACGCCATACTATAGGGGAAATCGGTTATACCAGAGCCAAATACGGTTTTGACTGTGAGACCTGTGCCGTTATAACTGCAATCGATGAGCAGTCGAGTGATATAGCTATGGGTGTGGACAAGGCTTATGAGGCGAAAAAAGACCGGAACCAGGATTCCGAATGTGATCTTATCGGTGCTGGTGACCAGGGCCTGATGTTCGGATATGCCACCAATGAGACGGAAGAATTAATGCCCATGCCGATAATACTGGCCAGTAAAATGGCTAAAAGGCTGGCTGAGGTTAGAAAGAACAATATACTTGATTACTTAAGACCGGACGGGAAAACTCAGGTTACGGTAGAATACGATGAAAATAACAAACCGGTAAGAATAGATACGGTAGTAGTATCTACTCAACATCATCCTGAAGCAAGTATGGAAAAAATCGAAAAAGACATTATTGAACAGGTTATAAAACCGGTTATACCAGACGGCATGTTGGACGAAAAAACCCAATATTTTGTCAATCCGACCGGACGTTTTGTAATAGGCGGACCTCAGGGAGATAGCGGCTTGACCGGGCGCAAGATAATTGTGGATACATATGGCGGCATGGCCAGGCATGGGGGCGGAGCTTTCTCAGGCAAGGACCCTACCAAGGTCGACCGTTCGGCGTCTTATGCAGCACGTTATGTAGCCAAAAACCTGGTAGCTGCCGGTGTAGCGGACTGCTGTGAGATTCAATTGGCCTATGCGATTGGGGTGGCTCACCCGGTATCAGTTAGAGTAGATACCTTCAATACCGGCAGGATTTCACAGGAAAAGATTGAAGAGATAGTGAAGACAGTTTTTGATTTAAGACCTGCCGCCATTATCAGAGACCTTGATTTAAGAAGACCAATCTATAAAAAAACAGCGGCATATGGACATTTCGGCCGCAATGAAGCTGATTTCACCTGGGAAAAAACGGACAAAGTAGAAGCCATCAAAAAATTAGCCGGTCTCTAAAACAGTTCGGCTCTTACGGCAACATAGGCGGGTATATCCCGCCTTTTTATTAGCTGTCCACCCATTGAACTTTTCCGGGGAGATGCACATCCGGTGTGAGGAGTAGCAGATGAAGCAAGTCGAAGTAATAATCAACCTTCCGGTCAAAAACTTCAACAGCCTTTACAGCTATGCGGTTCCGCCTGAAATGGAAGCCAATCTGGAACCAGGGGTAAGAGTACTGGTTGAACTGGGGAAAAAACAGGTGGAAGGTCTGGTAGCTACTTCATTAGAAGACAACTGCAGGCCGGGAATAAAACCAATTATGTCCGTACTGGATGCGGAACCGGTAGTAAGTCCCAAACAAATCGAACTTGCCCGCTGGATCAGCGATACTTATATATGTCCATTGCCTATGGCCATAAATTTAATGATCAGTTTGCTGAACCGGCCCTTAAAAAAATCGATTAAAGCCGCATTGACCCGTGAGGATTATAATGAACTTCCACCCCAGCTTAAAAGCGCAGCCGATTTAATTCTGCTGGAAATATTATGGCAAAAGGGCGAAAGACCGCTGGAAGAGATTCAGGCTTTAGTCGATTCCGAACTCATCCATAAACTGCAGAAACAAGAAATGGTTAGCATTACCGGTAAATACGGCAAGACCAGGCCGGTATGCAAAGATATGTACTATAGGCTTAATCCGCAAAGAGAAATTGCCAGTATGCAGCAATCCCTCTCCCGAGCACCGCAGCAGTTTAAAATACTGAACCTTTTACAGGAACAGGGTCCGATAGAATGTTCCCAGCTTAAGCAAATGGTGTCACCCGGCAGTATAGCCGCTTTACTAAAAAAAGATTATATAATCATGGAGCGGTCCCCAATCCCCCATATTAAGCGGGCATTTGAACTGAATACGGAACAACAGCAGGTTTTAAAAAAAATCAATGAAAAAATAACGCGCGGACAAAATGCAGAAATGCTGCTCTATGGGATTACCGGCAGTGGCAAAACCGAGGTATATATAGAGGCGGCCCAGACGGTTATCGATCGAGGAAAAGGCGTACTGGTGCTGGTGCCTGAAATTGCTTTAACCCGGCATCTGGTAGGTGTTTTCTCGGCCAGATTCGAAAATATGGCGGTATTGCACAGCGGTATGTCCAAGGGCGAACGCCTGGAGCAATGGCAAAGGATCAGAAATGGCGAGATCGAGCTGGTACTTGGTACCCGCTCCGCCGTCTTTGCGCCCCTGGACCATATAGGATTGATTGTAGTAGATGAAGAGCAGGAGAATACATACAAACAGGAAGAAACACCCCGTTACCATGCCAGAGAAGTAGCTGCTTTCAGAGCCCGCCAGGATGATGCGGTACTCCTTCTGGGCAGTGCTACTCCATCGATTGAAACTTTTCATCGGGCCACAAAAGGTGAAATAGAACTTCTTACTTTGAGCGAAAGAGCCGGAAACGCAGCAGTTCCAACCGTAAAGGTGGCCGACCTCAAAGATGTCTACAAGAATGGCAATACTATTCTATCGACCGACCTATTACATAATATTGAAGATAATCTTGGGCGGGGAGAACAGACTATTCTTTTTCTAAACCGCCGGGGCTATACTCCGGTAACAACATGTATGAATTGCGGAAGCACGTTAACTTGCCCCCATTGCTCCGTAGCCTTGAATTATCACCGTGATATAAACCGTAATGTATGTCATTACTGCAATTATCAAAGTCCGGTTCCATCTGAATGTCCCGCTTGTGGCAGCAGTCATTTGCGTAAAACCGGCATTGGCACCCAGAAAATCGAAGAAGCCATCATAAACCGGTTCCCTCAGGCCCGGGTAATGCGCCTGGATATGGATAGCAGCAGGAAAAAAGGTTACCAGGAACATATATTAAAACTAATGCGTGATAAGGAGATTGATATCCTGATAGGAACCCAGATGGTAACTAAAGGGCTTGATTTCCCGGGGGTGTCATTGGTCGGTATTGTGGATGCCGACAGTATATTGAATCTGCCTGATTTCAGAGCGGCAGAGAGGTGTTTCCAGTTGATTGTGCAGGCGGCGGGACGAGCCGGAAGGGGAGATATTCCGGGTGAAGTGGTCATTCAGACCTTTAACCCGTACAGCACGGTTATACAAATGGCTGCCCGGCAGGATTACTTGGCCTTTTATCAATCGGAAATCAAAATCCGAGAGATGCTGCATTATCCGCCTTTTACCAACTTATTGCGGGTAGTAGTCAGTTCGGCTGAAGAAAGCAGGGCCGGCGACGGCTGCTCTGAAATTGTCCGTTATATAAAAGAGATTACCGATGCCAGTGAGGAATATCTGGATATTCTTGGCCCGGCCCCCTGCCCGCTGGCCAAGATAAGAAACAGGTATCGGTACCAGTTAATTATAAAAAGTGACAATTTGTTGTTAATAACAAGTATTGCTAAGTATATAATATATAATGATATACCTGATAGGACACGAGTAGAAGTAGAGATAAATCCTTTAACAACCATATAGGAGGGAAGATTTTGTCAGTTTATGATGTTGTGACCGTTCCCGATAATTTATTACGTGCCAAAGCCAATCCGGTCCCCAGGATTAATGAAGGGGTCAAAAGATTGCTTGATAATATGCGCGATACCCTTTATGCTTTTGATGGAGTGGGATTGGCCGCACCGCAGATAGGTGTCAGCAAACGCATAGTGGTAGTGGATGTAGGAGATAATCTAATTGAAATGATTAACCCGGAAATCATAAGCTCGCAAGGCGAGCAAACGGCCCAGGAAGGTTGCCTGAGTCTGCCGGAAGTAGTAGGAACAGTAACCAGAGCGCAGAAAGTAACCGTACGTTTTCTCAACCGGGAAGGGGAAGAGATGGAAATGGAAGGCGAAAACCTGCTGGCTCGCGCTTTTCAGCATGAAATCGATCACCTGGACGGCATCCTGTTTACCGATAAAGCGGTCGATATTAAAACGGTTAAAGAAAGATAGACTGGGGGATGCGCAATTGAGATTAGTTTTTATGGGCACATCAGAATTTGCCGTACCGGCACTGCAAGGATTAATTAAAAACGGGAATACCGTGCTCGCTGCCGTAACCAAGCCTGATCGCCCCAGAGGAAGAGGGGGCAGGACATATCCTACCCCGGTTAAAGACATCGCTCTTAATAATGGCATTCCCGTGGTTGAAACCAAGAAAATCAGAGAACCCGAATCAATTAAGCAAGTAGAGGAATTAAATCCTGATTTAATAGTAGTGGTATCATTTGGACAGATTATACCGTCGGAATTGTTATATTTCCCGAAGTTCGGCTGTATAAACCTGCACCCTTCACTTTTACCTCTTTATCGCGGTCCGGCCCCGATGCAAAGAGCTCTGATGGCCGGTGAAACCAAGACCGGTGTTACTACCATGTTTTTGGATGAAGGACTTGATACAGGTGATATAATATTCCAACGTGAGATATCGATTCCGGAAAATTGCGATTATGGCGAGTTGGAGCAAGTGCTGTCCCAGGCCGGTGCTGAATTAATGGTTGAAACGGTCGATGCTATCGCCGGCCAGCAGGTAAGCAGGAGAGTTCAGGAAAATGAAAAGGCTACTTATGCGCCTTTGATTACCATCGAAGATGAGAAAATCGACTGGTCCTGGCCGGCCGCCAGGATACATAACCAGATTCGGGGCTTAAGCCCTTTTCCGGGAGCATATGCAGCCCTGGCCAATACGAGATTCAAAATTTACCGTACCCGGGTAATAAAAGATAAGGTCAAGGGAGAACCGGGCGAGATAAAAGAGATAACCAAAGATGGCATGTCGATTGTTACCGGTGCGGGAGTTCTGGAAATTCTGGAAGTCCAGCGGGAAGGCAAAAAACGCATGTCGTGCAGTAATTTTATACAAGGTATTCGGATTAAAGCTGGAGACAGGTTGGATTAGAAAAAAACAGCCATACCGGAAATATTGCGTAAACAAGCAGACGGAAACATTTTCTTAAAGAATGCCTATATGATAAGATAGTAGTATTTAAATGCCAATTATTAAAGGAGGTCGATTATATGGCAATGTACCTTATGTTTATTCTCCCGGCCTTAATTTTATCAATTTATGCACAATACAAGGTGAAATCTACTTTTAATCGTTTTTCCCAGGTGAGGTCAGCCAAGGGTTACAGCGGTGCGGTAGCCGCATCCACTATTTTGCGCCGCAATGGTGTCAACAATGTAGATGTAGAAGCTATAGGAGGTAGTTTGACCGATCATTATGATCCGGTTTCACATCGTTTAAGACTATCGGAAAGCGTTTATGGCAGTAATTCCATCGCTGCGGTTGGCGTAGCAGCACATGAGGTGGGTCATGCCATTCAGCACCAGCAGCAATATGGTCCTCTGGAACTTAGACACCGGTTGGTACCGGTGACCAATTTTGCTTCTTCCGCTTCATTTCCGATCCTGATATTAGGCTTTGTCTTAAAAAGTACGGATTTAATATTGGTTGGAATTTTACTGTTCACCGCGGTAGTCTTATTTCATTTGGTAACTTTGCCGGTAGAAATAAATGCCTCGCGGCGTGCGGTGGTACAATTGGCCGATTGCGGACTGGTAACGAACGAAGAAGTACCGATGGTGAAAAGTGTCCTGTCGGCGGCAGCACTTACTTATCTGGCGGCTACCTTGTCGGCCATTGCCAATTTGTTATATTATGCAATGATATTTATGGGAAATGACGAGTAACCTGCTGGGGGGTAAAGCATGAAAAATAAGCGTCCCCAAAAGTCTGATGAGGTCAGGGACAAGGCTTTGGAAATAATATGGACCGTCTTTGAAAAGGGAGCTTACGCCAATCTACAGTTAGAAAAGAATTTGCGCAGTACGCAATTATCTGTCAATGATCGAAGACTCACAACCGAGCTGGTAAATGGCACTGTCCGAATGTCTAAGCACCTGGATTGGGTGCTTAATCTTTTTTTAAAAAAGTCACTGGAACACCAGAATCCATGGGTTCGCAATATCCTGCGTCTGGCCCTCTATCAGATTATGTTCATGGATAAAATTCCTCCTTATGCCAGCATAAATACGGCGGTAAATCAGAC
>DHSK01000007.1:5218-10785 GCA_002408445.1 Syntrophomonas sp. UBA5288 | reverse complement strand
CTCATTAATATTATTGATGGCGAGGTAGTTACACTGGAACATTTACCGGAATCAATCACCCTGTTTAATAGGGAAGCAGCCGGGCTTATGCAACGCCCATCATCAGCAAATACCGAAGATCTTAACCAACGAGAAAATATAAAAAAACTGAACGATATAAAAGAACGCAAAAGGATCATCGACCTTCTGGATCATTTCGGAGGTAATATCAGCAAAGTGGCCCGGGAGATGAGTATGTCCCGCAGCACTCTATATAGAAGAATGCAGCAATATAACATAAATAATTGAGATATTGCTGCCATTATCCGAGTTGATTGGTAATCGGTGAAATTATAATTGGAGTGGACGGTTGATACTATGAAAAGGGGTTCCCGGGATAAGCCGGGAACCGCCCAAATCGCAGCTTAACAACAGCAGCCGCCGTCTACATTAAGAGTCTGACCGGTAACATGTGGGTTATCAATAAAGAATAGTACTGCTGCCGCCATATCTTCCGCAGTCTGATCTATTCCTTGAGGAATCATGGCTTCTACATTACGCTTGTAGCTTTCTTCCCTGGTCTCACCAGGCAACCTGAGGGATTCGGCCAGATCTATCCACATTTGCGTTGGAACAATACCGGGTGCTACAGAATTTACGGTTATACCATCGTGCAGTAGCTCTTTGGCCAGGGAGATGGTAAAACCGATTACGGCAAACTTGGAGGCACAATAGTGGGCCAGGTTGGCATAACCGGATTTTCCGGCGATGGAAGAGAAATTTATGATTCTGCCGTCGCCCTGCTTTTTCATTTGGGCAATAACTGATTGGTCAACCAGGAAAGTACCCTTGGCATTGGTATTTACAACCGAGTCCCAATCTTCTTCGGTCAGGTCTACTACCGGTTTACAGGTAATAAGTCCGGCTACATGAACCAGGTAATCAATTTGGCCAAAGTGATCCACCGTCTCTTTAACCATATTTTTAACACTGGCCGGTTTAGTTACATCAGTTTCAATCGCTATAGCATCTATACCTTTTTTCTTCAAATCTGCGCAGACGTTTTTGGCTGCAGTGTAACCGCCGATATTCTTGGTCTTATACTGGTTGGCGGCCAGATCTACGAAGTCAGCCGCAGCAATGGCGATCTTGTCTATGCCTCTTTCTACCAGGGCATCAACTACACCTTTACCGATACCTGTTCCACCGCCTGTAACCAACGCTACTTTTCCTTTTAATAATGTCATTGCTAAAACCCCTTTCATCACTTATTTACTTGGTTTTCCCGTGCATTGCAGGTTATATACATAGCAATTGCAATATATATGCCATTGTAAAAGGAAAATTAGGCTGGATTCCCATAACAGCAGGTAAACAGGGTGATTGCCAGGCCAAACAATATTTTGCTTCTAGCCCTTGCTGCTTGTGCCTTTGAGCGCAAGCGACACATTTATACAAACACTGTTCCATTGTGTATCATATGCGTTACCTGACCCAAGCGAGCTAATTGGCTGAGATCACTTTACCATCTGCGAATAGGGTAAATTCTCGAACCCTAACCGCCGGTAAAGAGACACTGCCTTTTTATTGCTGTCTTCAACTTCCAGACGCAGGCGTTTTATATTATTGGGAAGATTGCTTTTCAGGTATGCGAAAAATTCATGCCCTAAACCAAGGCCCCGATATGAGGGCATTATATAAAGTTCTTCAATCCATATAACCATACCGCCGGCTTCCTGGGAATAGGTTTTCGCCAGCAGTGCGTAACCCGCTATATGGTTTTGGTATTCGATGATATATCCGGCGGCATAATCATCGGATCGCATTAATTCATTAAATGTATCGCTAAAGTGCTGCCCGGCAACATTTTGATGTACAGCCTCCGAGGAATAAAAATCCTTAGCCATATCCAGATAAGCAGTTTTATCTTCTTTTTTAATTTTTCTAATCATTATGCATCATTCTCCATTTTATTAAAACAGATTATATGACTAACATTATAACACTATAAATAAAAAGATCATGAGCCGGGCGCACATACCAAAATACCGGTAGGGTTATAGCTCTACCGGTATTCTTTCGTGATGAATCTCCTGCCTATCAGAAATATACAGGGGGAAAGCGGCAGCAGGGTTTACACTGGTGAAAAGGAGGTGATCTAAAACATCTATCGTTAAATTAAAGCTTTAATATTTAATATATTAAATGAACAAACTATATCTCCGCGTTTTTCTACTTGCAGGGGCTTGCGCATATCGAATGAGCAAGGAGCATTGCATTCCAAATCCTGGCGTGGGCGTATTCGTCTCCCAGAATTGAGGTCAACAAATAACGGATTTCGAGGGTTGGAGCACATCCTGCCAGCTCCGCATAGCGCCTAATTGCCCCTAATTCACCACTGATAGCTGCTTTTACATCTACCTCAAAATGGCCCGTCGCCGGCGGGCAATGTGGAGGACATGATTCCGGAGGCGGACATATACCTAAGAGGGCGGCCTGCAGCCGTGCATGCCCATATTCGTCACCTACAATACTGGTGGTGAGTTCGCGTAGAATGTCTGTCGGAGCCTCGTTAGCTATCTGAGCATAAAAACCGGCATCGCAGATCTCGTCCTGGATTGATTCTTCCAACCTTTCACGGTATTTATCACACTGGTGACATGGACATTTGGGGTCTGGTTTGAAGTCCGGCTTGAAGTCCGGTTTACATTGGTCAGGCTTGCCTGGGTCCGGTTTGTATTGGTCAGGTTTGTATTGATTATCCACTTTGTATTGATCCATCAAAACACCCTTTCTTATATATTGTCTTCCTCAAGGTTAACTGAATACTCCTCATTCATTTTGGTCTTTACCGGAATTGTTGTCACCGATGCCAGCAACAACGTAAAGAACCGTACATGGCCGTACTCATCTCCAATAATATCGGTAATAAGGGCACGAACGGTCGGATCACGTATGTCTTCGGATACCTCTGCCAGCAGACTCATTGCTTCAAAATCGTGATCAATAATCCGCTCGATTTTGGAGATAAGTTGCGGTGACACTTCATAAGAGCTCATCAATTCACCTCCCTGGTTCAATATATGTTGATAGAATCGAATAGGGACCATTCCGTTCCCTGTATTATCCAGCCTCCACCTTAGTAACAATGCGTACCTCTATACCAAATCGCCTGCTTACGGACAAAAATTATATGACATGTATTTTATGGTAATTAATCAGAAAATAAAACCGTAGGCTGGCCTGAAGGGCTATTATCGCCCTGTAGACCGGCCTACGGTTTTATATTTTCCAATTAACCATCCCTGGCGGCATGCCACAACCACTTATGAAAATGAGTATATCTCATATCCGTAGCAGGCCCTACAGCCCCGACGTTAGGAGCGGGCTTCAGGGCCGGTTTTTTATGAGATAGATTATGCCGGGTTGGGGTATTAATTCAGCGTCTAATTTTCTATTTAGATTCCTGCAGAAAAAGGTTTACGTAAAGCCTTTTCAAATTCCGATAAATATTGTTTGGGATCGGCACAGCTCATAAAGCCGGACATGACGCAAACGCCCCCGGCACCGCTTGCCAGTGCCATTTTTGCATTCTGCGGCGTTATGCCGCCAATGGCATATACGGGAATGTGAACTGCTTCGGTCACGCTTTGCAAAAAGGGCAGCCCTCTCGGCGTAACTCCTCTTTTACAGTCCGTGGCAAAGATATGGCCGGCGGTAAGGTAGGAAGCGCCTAATTTTTCCGCTTCCGCCGCTTCTTCCGGCGAATGTATGGAAACGCCCACCGTTTTGAAAAAACCGAGTTGCCCTGCTTCTTGCCGCAAAACTACAAGGGGCAGGTGGATGGCTTTACAATTAAGTCTTATGGCCACATTGACAAAGGTGTGCAAAATGCATTTGACCCGGTAGCCTTCACAGATTTTAAGGACCGCCCGGGCGAGCGCCGTATATTCTTCTTCGGAAAGCTCTTTTTCCCGCAAGATGATTCCTGCCGGCTGCGCCTGGGCGATCTTTTCGATCTGCCTGAGAAATTTACCCGGGCAAAGCCGGCGGGATGAAATTGCCAGAATATCAAATGTAGACATAGTCATTCATGACCGGTTGCAGGCCACGTTCCTGGATTGCTCTATATACTTCATCGACCGATCGGTTATCGGCGATTTCAAACTGCGCGTCCCCTTTGTCGTCAATCTCATCCACGTGTTCACCGATTCCGGTACTGACGCCGGCGGAAATCTTGGTCGCCGCAATACCGATGATGTTGTTGCGGAACCGCTCGCATTCCCGGGTTGATATGGTAATGTTGGCAAATGGCATAAACAGGCGGTAGGCGGAGATAATCTGCAAAAGCTGTCTTTCGTGCACATCCTTGGGATTGATTTTATCGTTGTTGATAATCGGGCGCAGGCGGGGACAGGAAAAAGAGATTTCAGCGTGGGGGTATTTTCGCTGCAGCAGATAGGCATGCATGCCGGTGGCAAAAGCATCTTTTCGGAAATCATCCAGCCCTAAAAGTGCGGCAAAACCAACACCGCGCATTCCTCCCCGCAGAGCCCTTTCCTGCGCGTTCAGGCGATAGGGAAAAACCCGTTTGTGACCGGCCAGATGCAAAGTTTCATACTTATCCGAGTTATAGGTTTCCTGAAATACCGTGACAAAATCCGCGCCGCATTCATGAACATAAGCGTATTCGTCGGTATTCATGGGATAAACCTCCAGCCCGATATTTTTAAAATACTTGCGGGCTATTTTACAGGCCTCCCCGATATATTCAACCGAGGACATTTTTCTGCTTTCACCGGTCAAAATCAAGATCTCCTCCAGGCCTGACCGGGCTATGGCCTGCATTTCCTTTTCAATTTCAGCGGCATTGAGCCTGGCGCGTTTGATTTTGTTGTGGCAGTTAAAACCACAGTAAATGCAATAGTTCTCGCAATAATTGGCGATGTAAATGGGGGTGAACATATAGACGGAGTTGCCGAAATGCCTGAATCGTTCCAACTGCGCACTCTGCGCCATCTCTTCCAGAAACGGCTCGGCAGCGGGAGAAAGCAGCGCCGCAAAATCCTCCGGCGTGCGGTCAACGTGATTCAAGGCACGGCGGACATCCACCGCCGTATAAATATCGTAATCATACCCATTCATATGGGCAACCACTTCATCCATGACCGTAGATTCCTGCAATACCTCCATGCCGGGCTGGTATTCCATGTGATTGGTACGCGATTTTTTATTTAACAATTCATCCATTATTACCACCCCTATTCATTTAAAAAACCGGTAAGCGGCGAGGAGGCTGCGGCACCTTTTTCAATAACCCGGCCAATGCCGGCCAGATATGCGGCGCGGCCCGCCTCTATGGCGAACTTAAATGCTTCTGCCATGGCCGGAATATCGCCCGCAGTTGCGATAGCGGTATTGGCCATAATGGCAGCCGCTCCCATTTCCATGGCTTCACACGCCTGAGAGGGGCAGCCGATACCCGCGTCAACGATAATCGGCAGGTCAATTTCGTCAATCAGAATCCTTATGAATTCCCTGGTGCAAAGCCCCTTGTTGGAACCGATGGGCGAGCCCAGCGGCATGAC
>DHSK01000007.1:3708-4892 GCA_002408445.1 Syntrophomonas sp. UBA5288 | reverse complement strand
ACTTCTCTGGCCAGACGGGCAATCCGCACCGCTTCCTCGGCATTCCTCGCGCCGGAGGTATTGGGCAGCAGAGTTACGCCCTTAGGAATATAATCGAGAATATTAGCCATTTTTCCGCTGTTGGCGCGTCTTACGGCCAGCGTAATAATCTGGGCACCGGCACAATCCACCGCCGCACGGATCAAGTCAAGATCAAACTTTCCGGAGCCGAGAATAAAACGGGAGCTAAATTCATGTCCGCCGATTATAAGTTTATCTTCTTTCATAAAATCATCCTTCTCCCCTTAAGTTATACTTCTTCAATTCCCAGAATGAGCCTTAAAACCATATTGGCCTGATGCCCCGCGCAGATGAGAACGCGCGGGGCCATAAGTCCCCTGCCAACCATGGCTTTTGTTTCACCATCTCCGCACATATAGAGGTTTTTCATGCTCCTTTTAGTCACGATGGAGTTGCTGCTTTCGTATCCGGCCATACCGGAACCGGAAACAATCTTTTTCCGGGGACATTTCTCCAAAAGAGTATTCACCAGCATCGCCTTTGCCTCCGGCTTGTCAAACGCCTCGCAGACAATCTCGTCACCCGCAAATAGTCCCACGGCATTGTCGGCTGTTACCAAAACCGGGTCAACGGTTATATTGATGTAAGGGTTTATTTCTGCCAGCTCCGACCGCAGCGCCTCAGTTTTTAACCTGCCAAGATGGCGGATACCGTATTGCTGCCGGTTCAGGTTGCTTGGTTCAACCACATCAAAATCCACCAGATGCAAATAGCCCACCCCTGTTCTGGCCAGGGCAACGGCTATGTTGGAACCGAGCCCGCCCAGGCCGGCCACGGCGACATGCGCCTGCTTGACCTTTTCATAGACATGCGGTGTGTGCCGCGCACTTATCATCGCTTCAAGGACATCTTTTCCGGGCATTTTACCCTTTTCAATCAGGACGACTTCGTCGCCTTCCTGAACCGGTAAATCCTCGGCCGTCTGAAACCCGTTCAGGATAACCACCGGATTCTGAACTGTCGGGCAGAATGCACTTTTTATCCGATAAAGACTTGCACCATCTGTTTCCGTTTCTTTACCGTTTATTTTTATCTTCATATCAGCCTCCGCCGACAAAACCGACGATTTCGAAAGAATCGCCGTTTTCAAGGATTTTATGGGAATATTGGGCTTTGGGAATAAT
>DHSK01000007.1:0-3460 GCA_002408445.1 Syntrophomonas sp. UBA5288 | reverse complement strand
TTCGGCATATGTCAATAGTTAAAGGCAAATAGCCGGAATATTAATAAATCAATTGCCCAGGTCCAAAACAAGCAAGGAGACAGGGCGGAATCGAATTATTCCGTAATACGAAAATATCCCCTAAAATTCGTTATGAAACTTTTGAGAATTATGCTGCCCTCTCAATGATTGAATGTGGCCTTGGTATGAGTGTGATGAATGAGCTGATTACTAAAGGACGCATCTGTAATGTTGTAAAACTCCCGCTGCAACCCCAAAAGCATATTTCTCTCGGTATCGCCGTACCTAATACAGACAAGCTCTCCCCGGCGGCAAAAAAATTCATAGTGTACTCTGAAAAAGAGTTAGTAGGCATTGAGTAGATCGAAGATTTACACCCAAGGTGGTGTACCCCTTCGTGACACGCGTTTGAAACACATCGCCCAAGCGATTATAAAACCTATCATAAACCTAGTTAAATTAATTGTTAAACTGCCAATTATGCTTATAATCAGTTGCCTGTTTTTTTATTGTGCGCTTGCCCAAAGTATCCTATTTGTGTCCCCACTACGGCTATGAATCCAACGCAAAAAATCCACGGATTGAAATGTGAGCCGTTATTCGGAAACAAGCCGGTGCAGACGTTAATCATCATATGAAACAACAGGGATGGAAATAAACTCCTCCCTCCAAACTCATATAAAAAGACCATAAAAACACGGAAAAGAAGGTTTAGCAGCAGCATTCCTCCTATCCACCATGCAGGATGCGCCCAACTCCACGGTATAATATGCCATATACCCCAAACCAGACCGATCCATATACCTGCCATGACAGGCCCGTACTTTTTCGTCATAGGAGACGTAAGCGTTGAAGTCCACGCGAATTCCTCAGGGATTGCGCCAAGGAAATATAACAGCAGCATCAGTGGAAGATTGCTGTAGGAAACAGTGATAGGTTCCGGCAAGCCCGATGACATATGGGTCTGGGCCATAAAAGCCAGGAGAGATATACACGGCATGACAAGCAGACTTGCCGCCAAGGCCCAGTCACGGGCGTTTCTAACATCAAGGATACTGCGAAAAAGACGTTTGATGCCATCCGCTTTTTCCCGCTTCCACGCCTCATAGAGAGAAAGGCCACACGGAACAAAGACCATCAGAAAGCTAATGGGAAGTCCAAAGGGCAACCAGCTTACAGGGGAAAGAGCACCCCATATATAAAATGGTATAGAAAGTAGGAGAACAAGAATCAAAAACGTATGGTACCACTTGAGTCTCCTCATAACATTATTTCCCTCTCATCTGCATATCTTGTTTTATAAATAACAGGCAGTCGTCTTTTTGGTAGCAAATCCACGGTCAGTAGCTACATTCACCGGTACATAGCCTACATTTGGGTATGCAGGTCAACTGCATCGATAAGGAGGTTATCGTCATTGGGGTTCATTTCCGCCAAAAGATAAATCCTCTTTATTTCCTCCTATAATTGCTTGGTTTAGTAAATTGTTGTCTATTTTCTCTTTGCCATATTATTCCCTCCATTTTACCAAGCAAAAGCATTGCGTACGATTTTTCCGCATACGTCAAATGCGTACGTCCCAATAAAAAAAGCCCTGCGTATTTTGCATTTAACAAAATTCACAAAGCCCGATATTTAGCTAATATGGTGCGGCGGGCGGGACTTGAACCCGCATGCCGTTAAGCATACGCCCCTCAAACGTACGTGTCTGCCTGTTCCACCACCGCCGCATATTTAATTTCTTTTTTAGATTTTTACTGACAATGGGTATTATACCTAGTTTTAAGCTGTATGTCAATAAGTACGATCGCGTTATGACTGCAGTGCAGATTGTTTTAAAATTAACGCCGTGAACGAAAATTCACGGCGTTAATACCTCGGATTCTTCAATTGATTATGGGCTAATTAGAGCCATTTTATATTTTTTTGCTGCCTGACTGGCTTTTCGGTTCTTCCGTAGTAAGTTTTTTAAGTTCGACTTTATACCAGTCGATTTGATTAAGAGGATTTACCTGCAAGGCATTGACCTGTTTGCTTATAAGCTTGGTGGTCTGTTTTTGAAACAGCCAGAGACAGGGAGCGTCATCAATTATTATTTGCTCGGCCCGGTTCAAAAGTTTGAAGCGTTCCTCTTTATTATTCATCTGACTGCGGGATTGGTCCAGCAATTTATCTACCCGGGGATTTTGATAACCCACATAATTGCTTATTCCCATCTGTTTGCTGTGGTGCAGGCTGTAAAGGAAGCTATCGGCATCGAGGTAATCAGCCTGCCATCCTATACGAAAGAAACTCATGCTCCTGGCCGCAACTTGTTTTTGATAATAGTTCCACTCCATGGACAGGGTCTGCACCTGGATGCCTAATTTGCCTAGTTGAAGCGCTACCGCCTCTGCCACTTCCCGGTGGCCGGGGTCACTATTATAACTTAAGGTCAGCAAGGGCAGGCCCTGACCCTCCGGATAGCCGGCCTTTTCCAGCAGCTGACGGGCTTTTTCGGGATTGTAACTATAGCCTCGCATAGAGGAATTATAGCCGGGAGCACCGGAGGGGACGACTCCTTTTAAAGTAATATAAGCTCCCCCGAATACACTGTCATTTATCGCTTTGCGGTCAATGGCATAATTTAAGGCACGTCGCAATTGATAATCCTGAGCATAAGGTTCGCGGCTATTGTTAAATCCCAGCGAATAGGTTTCCAGGAGCGGCTGGTTGATAAATAAACCCTTATAAGCTTGGTTTTTCTTAATATTCTTTATTTCACTTAACGGCACCGTATCCAGATAGTCCAGCTTACCTGCCTGATAATCTTTGTAAGCCGATCCGACATCGGAATAAACGGTAATATTAAGGGCGGAAAGGCGCGGCATGCCACGATGATAGTTCTCGTTTTTTAACAATGTCAGGCTGTTTTCTTTTTTATCTTTCAAAACAAATGGCCCGGTACCAAAAATTTCTTTCTGTTCGATATTGACCACGTTAAATATGGGATTGGTTAACGTGCTGACAAATACTGCATTGGGTTTAACGAAATATAGCTTGAGGGTCTTATCATCAACTACCTGAATCCCCGAGATTTCTTGTTTCTTTCCGTCAACCCGCTCTTTGGCACCGGTAATGGGTAAAAATAGGCTTATGCTATACCAATCGGCCGCGTTGGAGAAGTTGTTCTCCCAGGCCGCCTTGACATACTGTGCGGTAACTGTCTTGCCGTTACTGAATTTTATGTTTTTCTTAAGTTTTATAGTTAGGCATTTGCCGTCTTTGGAATAGGTCCAATTGTCGGCGAGCAATGGTTTTATCTCACCCGATTTCTCATCATAATAAACCAGCGACTCGTAGATAGCAGAAGATATCAGTTTTTCGGCATCGCTTAGAGCCCGAGCCGGCTCTATATCTTTGACCGTCCCCACCACACCGATATTAAACGCTCTGGCATCCAGACTGGCGGTATAAATAG
>DHSK01000101.1:16872-18758 GCA_002408445.1 Syntrophomonas sp. UBA5288 | reverse complement strand
ATCGCAACCATGCCGCTCATTCCCGGTCAGGGGGCAGGTCTCATGGCCGGACTGTTTCTGCTGGTATTTTACTCCGCAGCATTTCTTATTTTCCGTACGGAAGCTTTTCGAAGAATTCCCGCCCCGGTCAAACCATTTTTTGAAAATGATCAGTATAATCCTGACGCAAACCATATGACCCGTCGGCAGTGGGATAAAATAAAAAAACTACTGGGCCGAATGTCTCAAAAATAAAACTCTTTGTTTTCATAATTCAGAAAAAAAGGGATTCCAGGCGTGCCCGGAATCCCCCTGCCTTTTTACAAAAACTTTACTGGATAGGATAGTGAAATATTTCTCCCTGCCAGGTACGAAATACTATCTCATAATCATTGATGTCTATAATATATTCCGGATTAATAGGTGTCTTGCCATATCCGTCGGGTGCATTGATAATGTAGGTGGGAACCGCCAGACCTGAGGTCTGACCTCGCAGACCTGCCATTATCCCGATTCCGGTTTTGACGGATGGGATAAAATGCGAGGTGCCCTTGACCTGTTTGGCATGAAAAATGTAGTAAGGTCTGACCCTGATTTTCAGCAGTTCCTGATTCAATTTTTTCATATCATGCAGGTTATCGTTAATATCTTTTAAAAGGACTGCCTGATTTCCCAGGACCGCACCGGCTTCAATCAACCTGTCACATGCTGCTTTTGCTTCCGGAGTAACCTCAGCCGCCGAATTGAACTGGGTATTTATATACAGAGGCGGATGTTTTTTCAATACCGCGCATAATTCGGGAGTGATGCGCTGGGGCAGTGTAACCGGAGCACGGGTGCCTATTCTTTTAATTTCAACATGTTCTATGGCATCGAGTTCGCCGAGCAGCCAATTCAGACCGTGGTCACTTAGCATCAATGCATCTCCGCCGGTAATGAGGACATCACGGATTTCAGAATTATCACGGATATACTGCAAAGCAGCCCTGACATCCTCCCGGCGGGCATGAAGATCCTTTTCACCAAAATTGCGTCTGCGCTGGCAATGCCGGCAGTACATGCCACACTGATTAGTCACGTTTATAATCAGGCGGTCAGGATAGCGTCTGGTAATCCTGGGTGCCGGATTAGTCAGCTCTTCCCCCATAGGATCGTCTGAGCCGATTGTATCATCCAGCTCCATGATACTGGGAATAGCCTGTTTGTAAATGGGTGATTTATGGTAATTTTCAAAGTCAATCAAACTGAGATAATACGGGGAGACGGCCCATCTTACTTGTTCTGAAAGTTTGTACAATGCCTGCAGGGCGACTTTATTCAGAGGTATAAAATGAGAAAGGACATCAGGATCTTTGATACGATGTTTTAGCTGCCAAATCCAGCTATCCCAATCTTCTTCAGAGGCATTAAAATAGTCCCGTATTTTACGTTTATTCTCTTGCGCTCTAATAACCGTTCGCATGCCGGTTTCCAACCCCGGTTCGACTCGCAGGTAATCCTCAATTTCACCGCGCAATCTCTTAGCCCGGAGCCTTGATATTTCTTGCTTGGACATCAAATCGATAGACTCTAGCATAAAAAACCCTCCTTGTTTTTAACATATGAAACAAAATGCAGAAGAGGGTAAATTTTACAGTTTTTGAGTTACCCTCCCTTTCATGCCTGCGAGGTTAGCTGACGGGTTCGGGCTAAGGGCAACCCTACCAGTGCTACTGGATTCACCCCAAGTAATGGGTCCCCCGTTTTCACCCCCAAGGTGAAATTCGGCATATAGAAGTATACCTATACTTCTACTATTAATTATAACTTTTTTGATATTCAGCTTTCAAAAGGAAAAATTTTTTTTACTACTTTGACATACACACCATTAAATTGACAATTTTGCATAATTAACTTTTTCCTATGAT
>DHSK01000101.1:16507-16701 GCA_002408445.1 Syntrophomonas sp. UBA5288 | reverse complement strand
CAGTAACTTTGCGAATGTCATCCTGAGGCAAGGCCGAAGGATCTTAAGATTCTTCGCTAAGGCTCAGAATTATCACGCGGTTTCCGCACCACGATAAACGAATAGAATGTCATTCTGAACGTTAGTGAAGAATCTTTACCTCTTTAAGCGGGAAAGATCCTTCGTTGCACTCAGGATGACATATAAATAATATG
>DHSK01000101.1:0-16388 GCA_002408445.1 Syntrophomonas sp. UBA5288 | reverse complement strand
TTGCACTCAGGATGACATATAAATAATATGCCGGGTGACAAACCAGCACTTATTCATAGCAATGACAAATGAGATTTTTGGAATTATGCCAAACTTTCAATTAACAGCTTATATTTTTTATATTCAATCGAAAGGTCAATAGTTTTTATGCATGGCAAATTCTGCAAATCCAACCCTTATTTATTCTTTCCGGTATAAATTAAGATTGCATCCCTCAAAAACCTGGCCGCACCTGGCTGCTTTTGGTCATAATAAGAGATAAACCTCTCATCATCGACATACATCTTAGCCAGGCCGGCATGAGCTTCCTGACTGTAACTTCCCCAGGTATAACTTAGCCATTGCCGGTGCAAATCCGCAGTTTCCTGAGCAAGCTCACCGGCCGGGTCACCGGTAGCCATCGCTGCCACCAGACTGTCCATAACACGAGCGCTCAAATTTTCCATCTCCGCATATTGCTCCAGGCTCATACTTTTAAATCTTTCATGGGCTTGATTTACTTTCTCATCACCGTATTTCGCCCTGATTTCTTTTCCATACTTTTTCTCATTATCATCGATCATTTTTTGTTTGAACCCCGCGAATTTTTCTTTGTCGGTCATAGTGATCCTCCCTTCCGTCAAAGCTATCGTTTTTTCAACATTAGTTATTAACAAATCTACTTGCTGCCGTTTGTTAAGCAGTTTTTCGCGGTGTTCCTGCAAGGCCCTCAAGGCATCAAAAGAAGGTGCATCAATGATGCTGCCGATTTTGTCCAGGCTTACACCCAGTTCCCGGTAAAGGAGAATCTGCTGCAGCCGCTCCACTTCCTCCGGTCCGTATATGCGATAACCCGAAGAATTAAGCCGGGCCGGCTTAAGAAGCTCAATTTCATCGTAATACCGAAGCGTTCGCGTGCTGATGCCTGCCATCCGGGCCAGTTGCTGTACGGTATATTCCATTGGAGCACCTCCTCATAAGAAAACTATAAACCTTTACGTAACGTTAAAGTCAATAGGAATAATCAGTAAATTTGGCTTTAAAACAATAAAAAAGGCTGTACCGTAATATCAACTACGGTACAGCCCTACAATTATCTGTTGCCCTTATTCTTACGGTTAGTCTTTTGGAACTCTTTGCAGGCTTTGAGCGATCCCATCATGTCAATTATTTTCTGCTTTTGAGCCTGTTCAAGCGTCATGGTACTTTTGCGCTCGGCAAAGGTTAATTCTTTTTGCAGTTTGCGGTAGCTTTCCAGCCGTTTAGAAGACAGAACACCCTCGGCTATGGCTTGCTTGACCGCGCAGTGTGGTTCCGATTCATGTTGGCAATCGTTAAAGCGGCACCGGGCTGCGAGTTCCTCAATATCGGCAAAGGATGATGATAAATCAGCCCCCGCCATCTGAAGCTCCCGCATGCCCGGGGTATCAATAACAATTCCCCCGCCAGGCAAGACCAGCAGCTGCCGGTGGGTGGTAGTATGCCTGCCCCTGTCATCCGCTCTGATTTCCCGGGTGACCAGTACTTCCCGGCCCATCAGTTTATTTATCAGGGTCGATTTGCCCACACCGGATGAACCGATAAAGGCAACGGTTTTACCCGGTTGCAGATACTCGCGGATATGGTCATAGCCATCGCCGGTCAGGCTTGAAGTCACCAGTATATCTACCCCCGGAGCAACCGACTCAATTGCACACAGTTTCAGGTCCAGGTCATAACACAGATCAGACTTGGTGAGTACAATTACCGGAACCGCCCGGCTTTCCCAGGCGATAGAAAGATAGCGTTCCAATCTGCGCAGGTTATAATCATTATTCAGGGACATGCAGATAAACACGGTGTCAATATTGGCAGCTACCACCTGACGTTCATATCCGTTTCCCGCTGCCTGGCGTACAAAAGAGCTTTCCCGGCTGAGAACATGGTGAATAATGGCATTACCTGCTGCGTCATCACTGCGATCCACCATAACCCAGTCACCTACCGCAGGATAATTATCCGCCCCGCCGGCGGTATGCATAAACTTTCCGGATACCTCGGCCTGGATCTCACCGTACCCGGTGATGACCTTATATATATCCCGGTATTGGACAGAAACCCGGGCCAGGTACAAATCTTCACCGTACAGGGCAGCTTCCTGGGTAAAACGTTCGGAAAGTCCTATAGTAAATAGATCGAACTTATTCATTTTATATCATGGTCCTCCCATTATTTTAATAGCATGAGATGGGGAGGCCGGAAAATCTATTCGGCGGACACCTCCCCGCTAACTGCTATTTCCGTTCTAAATGTTTTAAACATTAATATCAGCTCCTTTCTATAATCAATCTATGGCATCATTTAAAGCTTGTCAAATGAATATCCTAATCTCTATTTCTGCGCTTGATAAGCTCTTTATATTCTTGATCGAGAGCCGCGAATCTGGGATCATCCGGTTTATATTGACTTAATTGACTTATTACCCGCGAAATTTGGGTTTCCAGCAAAAGTTTTTCCTCCTCGCGGTCCTTTTTCGCCGGGGCGGAAGTTTTGATATTCAGGTAATCGGCCAGATTGCCTTCTGCCCGGCTGATTCGGTGTTCCTTAAAAATGAGCATATGAGCACAGACTTTCTCCAACAGGCAGCGGTCATGGGAAACGATCAGCATACTGCCCGGGAACCGTATCAGGCTTTCCTCCAGGGATTCCCGGCTGTACAGGTCCAGGTGATTGGCCGGCTCATCGAGCATAAGTAAATCGCATTCATCGATAATGGCCATTCCTATTGCTATCTTCATCCTCTCTCCCCGGCTTACAGTATCCAGAGGTATATTGAGACGGTCATAGGCTATTCCCAGTTCAACCATCAAGCGAAAGATGTTTTTCTGGTCCGGTATGGTCCGATCTCTTACCAGCTGTTTTAAACTCCAGTTTTCATTCTGTGGCAATTCCTGGCCTACATAAGCCACCCGCGCAGCCGGGCTTAGAAATATCTTTCCGGCATCCAAAATCTCCTGCCCCAGGATAGTTTTAAAAAGGGTGGTCTTGCCACAGCCATTGGGGCCTAAAATACCGACCTTTTCCCCCCGGTTGATATAGAACGAACTATCTTTGAAGACCAGCAGGTCCCCATAAGTTTTGGTGATATGTTCTGCTTCCAGCAGGCGCCGGCCTCCCTTCAGCCGGCTATCAAGGCTGAATTTGACCTGGGTTTCGGCCTCCGGACGTTTAATCTCCTCCCGCTGCATTTTTTCCAGCCGCTTGATTTGAGATTTTATGGCCTGATCACGCTTTTTGGCTTTTTTACGGTAATATTCCTTGCCCCCCATCATTCCCTCTGCCTTCTTGCGGGATTCGCGGTGGGCCTTTGCGGACCAGCCTTTTAAGCGGGCTATATCGGCTTCGATTTTCCCTTGCTCTTTCTTTTGCGACTCATAGGTATGCTGCCGGCTTTGCCGTTCCTTTTCCCTGGCTTCCCGATACCATGAATAGTTGCCTTGATAAAGTGTAATCGTACCTTTTTCTATTTCTGCTATTTGGGCTACGGTCTGGTCGAGAAAGTAACGATCATGGGAAATAATCACTACTGCTCCCCGGTAGGCAGCCAGCTTCGCTAGCAGGAAATCTACGCCCTGGTAGTCCATATGGTTGGTAGGTTCATCCAGAATAAGCAAATCCGGCGCTGAAGCCAGGATTCCGGCCAGTGCGATTTTGGTCTTTTCTCCACCGCTCAGATTTTGCAGGCGCTCCTGTGACCACTCCTGTACCTGGTTCATGCCCAGATAACTGGTCAAGCGCTGGAATTCACCGTTCACTACCTGGGAAAAAGGCCCGGCTTCAGCTTGAGTCTGACGCAGATAACCTATTTTGATCTGCTCAGCGGCAGTTACCATACTGCCTTCATCGTAATCAAGACAACCAGTTAAAATGTTGGCCAGAGTCGTTTTCCCGCTCCCGTTGCGGCCCACCAGACCTATGCGGTCTCCCCGGCCTATATCTAAATCGATTCCGTTTAAAACCATACGGTCTCCGAAACTTTTTTTAATGCCGCGACAGCTTATAAACATAAACGCACCTCCAGAAAATAAAAAGCTGTAAGTAATACTTGTTACTTACAGCCCATAACAGCTATATGAATAAATCGCCAACTCAACCGAGCCGGCTGCGGTTTAATTATTTTACAGATTGCAACAAGTAATTCCGGTCACAGCAGGACTGCCGGGAGAAACCATCGTTCTTCCCCGGACCTGCCTTTATTTTATTTAGGCCAGAATAAACTTGCGCATTGCCTTTCTCCAATTTCTTATTGATAAGCTAATTTTAGCATAGATAGGGGATGTGCTACAAGACCGGCTAGCCGCCTAAACGTTATAATAATCACCCAGTTTGGGAAAATGAACCGTAACCCGGGTATATTCCCCGTACTCAGAAGCAATGGATATCTCATGTCCCAATTTCCGGGCCAACTTTATCGCCAGGTATAGACCCATACCGGTCGATTTGCTGAATTTCCTGCCATTATAGCCGGTAAACCCCCGATCAAAGACCCGTTCTAAATCCTCTGCTCTAATGCCGGTTCCGTTATCCGTGATAATGAGTCTTTTCCCCCGCTCGTCCTGTTCAGCGTGTATTTTTATTTTCCCGCCTTTATCCGTATATTTAAGGGAATTGGAAATAATCTGGTCCAGTATGAATATAAGCCACTTGCGGTCGGAATTTACCTCCATAGCGCTGATATCAATTTCAACCCTTATATTTTTATTAATGAAGGTCCGGGCGTGTTTTTTTATGACCTCATTCACCAGTGCCTTAAGCCCTAATTCATGAATAAAATAATCCCGGGAAAAATCGTCGATCTTGGAATAATAGAGAACCTGTTCTACCAGTTGGTCAATGCGGTCCACTTCTTCCTGCAGACTGTTTAAGAAATCATCACTTTCCCGGCCGCGATTATTCTCAATCAGCAAGTTGCTGACCGCAATCGGGGTCTTAATTTCATGTATCCAGGCCGAAATATACTCAAAGTTCTCCTTTTTCCCGGCCTGGATTTTGGCAATTTTGTTGTTTTGCTCTTCATTAATTTTGAACAACAGCTGCCGCACCAGCTTTTGCTCATAGCTATGCGGTGCCGGCAGGGTATACATGGGTTCCTTTTCCTCCCGCGTACACCTGATCATCCGGGTATAATATCTATTTCGGAACAGATAGGTTCCCAGCAGATAAACCCCAAACATAAAAAAGGCTACCAGGTTAAGGTACAAAATGTTGTTGTTCCACACCTTAACCGCCGGGTCCAGCAGGATAACCATAGTAATGAAGCTCATTAACAAAAAGTAGAATATAATCAGCCCGATCTGATCCAGCAAATACTCTTTCAGCCTCATGGAATCATGTACCCCTGCCCTTTCCTGGTCTGGATAAAGCCGTTTAAGCCAATATCCTGAAGTTTGCGCCGCAAGCGGTTGATATTGACCGTTAAGGTGTTGTCGTCCACAAAGCTTTCATCTTCCCACAGTCCGCGCATTATTTCATCCCGGCCAACCACCTGCCCGGATTTTTTCATAAGTATATGAGTAATCCGGTATTCATTCCGGGTAAGCTCAACGGCCTGATCGCTATACTGCAGGTGAGTATCCTTTAAGTCCAGAATTACGCCGTTATGTTCAATGGCGCCGGCCATGGTCTCTGTATAAGAATAGGTTCTGCGCAGGAGGGCGTTCATCTTTGCCATTAATACTTCCAGAGAAAAGGGTTTTTGCAGGTAGTCGTCTCCTCCCATGTTCATAGCCATTATTATATCCATATTGCTGTCCCGGGAAGATATAAATATAATGGGTACTTTTGATATGCTACGGATCTTGTCACACCAGTAGAAACCGTCAAACGCAGGAAGATTGATATCCATTAAGAGCAGGTGAGGCTCGAACTTTACAAAATCTTTCAAAACCGCAGAAAAATCGGTAACCGCCCATGCTTCAAATCCCCACTTGCGAATGTTTTCAATAACGATCTCCTTTAATTTCGGATCATCTTCCACGATCATGATCTTAAACATGCCATACCCCATTTCTCCGGCCGGATAAAAATGCTTTGGTTGCTTCTATTTTATCATACAGAATCCGACGCCTTTTTATAACACAGCAATGGGGAAAACTAAGTATGTTTCATAGTTCGAGCCGGCCTTAGACATGAAATTTCTGGATTATGCCATGATTTTCATATCCAGGCTTACAAAAATGTAAGAATCTTTATCGTTTTGTTAGATGGATAAATGGAACCACCTTATTTACTATGTCATGATAATAGGCAAGAGAAATCCAAACGGGAGGAATCGTAAATGAGCAAGGTCCTGGAAGTAAGAAATCTGAAAAAAGTTTACGGAGCGCGGGGTACTCTTTATCCTGCGCTTGATAACATTGATCTGGATATAGAAGAAGGGGAATTCGTTGGAATAATGGGGCCTTCAGGGGCGGGAAAAACCACCCTGTTGAATATGATCGCTACGATCGACCGCCCCACCAGCGGGAGCATACGTATCGACGGTGCAGATCCCGCCAAAATGAACGAAGAGCAACTGGCCTCTTTCCGGCGCAATAAACTGGGCTTTATCTTTCAAGATTTTAATCTCTTGGATACCCTGACCATCAGGGAAAATATCATTCTCCCCCTGGCCCTGGCCCAGGTACAAGTCGCGGAAACCGAACGGCGGGGATATGAGACCGCCCTTATGCTGGGGATCGAAGATATTTTAAACAAGTACCCCTATGAGGTTTCCGGGGGACAACAACAGCGTACCGCTGCAGCAAGGGCGATCATCCATAAGCCCAGTCTCATCCTGGCCGACGAGCCTACCGGAGCCCTGGATTCGAAATCATCAGCCGAACTCCTGCAATGCTTGAGTGAATTAAATGAAAGAAATGGTGCCAGTATCATGCTGGTAACGCATGATGCCTTTGCCGCCAGTTATTGCAGGCGGATACTTTTTATAAAAGACGGCAGCCTGTTTAGCGAGCTCATTAAAGGAGGCTCACGCAAGGAATTCTTCTCGAAAATACTCGATGTTCTGGCTGTCATGGGAGGCGATAATCGTGACTTTATTTAGCATCACCGCCAAAAATATAAAGAAAAATTTCCAGAACTATTTTATATACTTTTTTTCCATGGTCTTCAGTATTGTGGTTTTCTATATTTTCACTTCCATTCAGTACAACGATCAGGTCGTACAAATCATAGGAAAAAGAACCCATTTAATGTTAAATGTAGGTTCGATTAGTGTGGCGGTTTTTTCAGCCATCTTTATGGGGTATTCCAATTCGTTTTTTACCCGGAAAAGAAAAAAGGAAATTGGCCTTTATTCCTTACTGGGGCTCCAGAAAAGGCAAGTGGCCAGGATGCTCTTCTATGAAAACCTGGTAATGGGCATGGTTGCGCTATTTATCGGCATTGCGGCAGGCAGTCTCTTTTCCAAACTTTTTGTGATGCTTTTTTTCCGGCTTATGGGCCATTTTGTGCAAGTTTATTTTGCCATATCTCCTCAAGCCATACTGAATACCATTATAGTATTTTTAATTATATTTATTATCATTTCCCTGCATGCTTACAGTTTAATATACCGGTTCAAACTGGTGGATTTATTTCACGCCGAGCGGAGCGGTGAAACCGAACCAAAGGCATCGCTGATACTGGCTCTGGTTTCCATTGCCGCAATAGTCACGGGCTATGTCCTGGCATTTCATTTAGCGGGCAACTTTTTCCTTTTAGCTCCTACGGTCCTTGCCTTGATTATTATAGGGAGCTATGGTTTGTTCCACTCCTTTATGGTATTTGTAATCAGATTATCCAGAAAAAATACCTCCTCCTACTACCGGGGCATGAACCTTATCAGTATTTCCAATCTCTTGTACCGGATAAAGAGCAATGCCACCCTCCTGGCTACTATCGCCATATTAAGTGCTACCACCCTGACCGCAATGGGAATGAGCTATGGCATCTATCATGAGATTAATAAATCAGTAGATCTCCGTAATCCTTTTAGCTTTGTGTATTGGAACAATGCCGGCCGGGACCAAAAAGTAAATCAGGCTCTGGCCCAATACCCCCAGAACCGGTTACTTCATGCGGTTGAAATCGGATTTATTGCGACCCGGGGCACTTTGCCCGATATGGATATTCAGTTGGCTCTGATTCCAGAGAGCAAATATAATAAAATAGCCCAAATCAAAGGCTGGGATGAAGTAAATATAAATAAAGCGGAAAACGCTGTATTTGTCTATTCCGATTATGATTTCAAGGGGAAATTTGTAGGGCAGAAGATAGCGGTGGAATTAGAGAATAAAAGCAAAATTAAATTCCATATCACCGCCCGCCGGAACTGTATTTTAACGAATAATGACAATACCCGGAACACCCTGGTACTTAGAGATGAGGTTTACCAGCACCTTGCCCGGGCCCAAAAGCCCTATTCCTTAAGAGCATTAATAGTTAATAACCAAAAGAGGTGCCCGGAATTAAACGCTGAACTGGGAAAAATCCTGCCTAAATATAGTTGGAATTCCTACTACTCGGAATATATGCTCTACATGGAAGAATCAGGTATGCTTATGTTCGTAGGCGGGTTCCTGGGGTTGGTCATCCTGCTTGCCACCGGCAGCATTATTTACTTCCGGCAGTTAAATGACGCCCAAAAGGAAAAGCTCAACTATCAGATTCTACGTAATATTGGAGTCAGTCGGAGTGAAATAAAAGCTTCTATCCGCAAACAGCTTTTGTATGTATTCCTCTTCCCGTTACTGCTGGGGATTGCCCACAGCTGGGCAGCATTGATGGCTTTATCTCATTTACTGCTTACCAGTCTGGTGACATCAACGATCATAACCATCGCTGTTTACACGCTTGTTTATCTTTTCTATTACCTCTTGACGGTTAGATCCTACAACGAGATCGTTAACCCGGAAAATTAGAAACAGCTTGACTGTTAATGATAAACTGATAGAGACGTTTTTATAACTGATAAATGATAGCAGCATCATAAGAGTCTGCTTAATTTTCTGCAGGGTTTTTGATTACATTAACGTTATAATAAGCGAACCGGTTAATATGGAGGAGTTTAATCTGATGGAGTTTGTAGAAATCATTAAGGCGATAATCCTGGGCATTGTTGAGGGTATTACTGAATGGCTTCCCATCAGCAGTACCGGCCACATGATCCTGGTAGACCAGGTGATACGCCTGAATTTGTCGGACGCTTTTAAAGAAATGTTTTTTGTGGTGATCCAGCTGGGAGCCATTCTCGCGGTGGTCGTTCTATACTGGCAAAAACTGTTGCCGTTTACCTGGCGGGAACGGTTAGTTATTGATAAAGATACTATGTCTTTGTGGTTTAAAATCCTGGTGGCCTGCATTCCGGCCGGTGTCATCGGCTTCTTGTTTGACGACAAAATAGATGAGATGTTTTACAACCCCTGGACAGTGGCGATAACTCTTATTTTCTACGGTATCCTGTTCATTGTCATCGAAAACCGGAACCGAACACGCACGCCCAGAGTCACTACTTTATCCGGGCTCACTTACCAAATTGCATTATTCATCGGGGTTTTTCAGGTCCTGTCACTTATTCCGGGAACCTCCCGTTCCGGCGCCACCATCATTGGAGCTATTCTGATCGGCACCTCACGAACGGTGGCGGCTGAGTTTACTTTCTTTTTGGCCATACCGGTGATGCTGGGAGCCAGCCTGGTGAAACTGGCCAAGTTCGGTCTAACGTTTACCGGATTCGAAGCGCTTATTTTGGCAACCGGTATGATAACAGCTTTCATTGTATCCATACTGGCTATAAAATTCCTGATGGGATATATTAAAAAGCATGACTTTAAGGTGTTTGGCTGGTACAGAATCGTGCTGGGGCTTATCGTATTCTTATTCTTTTTGATTTAAAAGCTTCAACATCAACCTCCGCGATTGATCTCTATAACTATTACAGCGACACCTAACCGGGTCGTGGCTTATTGAATTATATTAAAATCCCTATGCCGGGGCGGACAGTTTCATCTGCCCGCCCTGCTTTTTTGCCTATGCTGGTTTGGCCCAAGAAAACGGCGGCGTCCTCAAAGCAGGGAGCGTATTTCCCGTTTTCCTCTTTCATGTATCACCCTGGTGGTTTCGTAAGCGCCGGGAACGCCGGTTTCGAGATAGTGCCGCGCAATGCTTTTTTTTTCTGTCCGCAGGTTTCCTTTCTCCAAGTCGGGGATCACATATCCGGCGAGGAAATGCTGGCAAAAATGAGCTTGACTATAGGAAGGTGAACATATGAAACAGGTATTAATTGTCGAAGATGATCGCAATCTGAGCCGAGGCTTGTGCCTTGCTTTAAAAGATCAGGAACTTCAAATTGTCCCGTGTTTCGATTTGAAATCTGCTCGTGAACAGCTTGCCTGTGGTGTGACGGATCTGGTTTTGCTGGATATTAACCTTCCCGATGGAAGCGGGTTACAACTTCTGCGTGAAATTAAAAGCGCCGGCCAACCGATTGCGGTGATCCTTTTAACTGCCAACGACACTGAAATAGATGTGGTCATGGGCTTGGAGCACGGTGCGGACGATTATATCACCAAGCCCTTTAGTCTGGCGATTCTTCGCGCGAGAGTAAAGGCCCAGTTGCGCGGCATGGCCAGAGTGTCCAAGCCGTCTGTCATTGACATTGACAGCTATCGGTTTGATTTTGAGCATATGGCATTTTTTAAGGCGGATACTGCGGTGGAGTTAAGCAAAACGGAACAAAAGCTCCTGCGCTTGCTGGTGGAAAATCGGGGTATAACCATAAGCCGAACGGTTCTGCTGGATCGTATCTGGACGGACGGCGCAGATTATGTGGATGAAAACGCGCTTTCCGTCACTGTTAAGCGCTTACGGGACAAGCTGGATGCGGCACAATATATCAAAACTGTTTACGGCCTTGGCTATGTATGGGTGGTGAAACAGGATGAATGAATGGAGCCTTGTCCCGCTTGCCGTTGCATTGGCATCGATTTTTCTATGCGCCGTGGTCGTGCTGCTAGAGCATCGTAAAACCCAAAAAATTATGCATACCCTGAACCAAATGCTGGATAGCGCACTGGACGGAAGCTTTACAGAGCATCGCTTTGACGAAAGCCTGCTTTCTTCAGTAGAGTGCAGATTAAACCGATATTTAACCGCTTCCGCGGTATCTGCACGCAACTTAACGGCAGAGAAAGAAAAAATCAAGGAGCTGTTAGCGGATATCTCTCACCAAACCAAAACACCGATTGCCAATATCCTGCTCTATGCACAGCTGCTGGAGGAACAGGAACTACCGGAAGAAAGCATCGATTGTGTTGCTGCACTACGGGAACAAGCGGAAAAGCTAAGCTTTTTAATTGCCTCATTGGTGAAGTTATCACGATTGGAAACAGGCGTTTTCACCCTGCATCCGGTTTCCCAGGCCATTACCCCTATGCTGGAGGAAGCAGCCGGACAGCTGGCGCCCAAAGCCGCGCAAAAAGAGATTCGCTTGACCACAAATCCTACGGAAGCCGATGCGGTATTTGACTATAAATGGACGGCAGAAGCGCTATGTAATCTGATGGATAACGCCATTAAATACACGCCCCCGGGCGGCAGTATACAAATTTCAGTCCAGAAATACGATTTGTTTTGCCGCATTGATGTAGCGGATACTGGGATTGGCATTTCAGAAGCGGAGCAGGCAAAAGTGTTTTCCCGTTTTTACCGTTCCCCATCTGTCAGTGAACAGGACGGCGTGGGGATCGGTTTATATCTGACCCGCCGGATTTTAGCCGGGCAGAGCGGATATATTAAAGTGGCATCATCGTTAGGTGGCGGCTCGGTTTTTTCTATGTTTCTGCCCCGAAAGGCTTGAATTCTTACAAAACTGTTAGAATTGCTTATCCACCGGAAAGATTCTGGAAAGAAACTCATGATAAAGTCTGTATTGTAGCAATACAGACTTTATCTTTGGAGGTATCTATCATGGCCATTTTGCAGACCCATGATTTGAAAAAGATTTACGGCACCGGTGAAAACGCTGTTCATGCTCTCGCCGGTATCAATCTGCAGGTGGAAAAAGGAGAATTTGTGGCTATTGTCGGTACATCCGGCAGCGGCAAGAGCACGCTCCTGCACATGCTGGGTGGACTGGACCGCCCTACAAGCGGCACGGTTTGGGTGGATGGAAAGGACATCTTTTCGCTGAAGGATGAAGAGCTGATTATCTTCCGCCGCCGCAAGATCGGCTTTGTGTTCCAGAATTATAATTTGGTCCCTGTGCTCAACGTCTATGAAAACGTCGTGCTGCCCATCCAATTGGACGGCAATACGCCGGATTCCGCCTATGTGGACAGCATCATTGAAACACTGGGGCTTAAGTCCAAACTGCAAAACCTGCCCAATAACCTCTCGGGCGGACAGCAACAGCGGGTTGCCATCGCACGTGCTTTAGCGGCAAAGCCCGCCATCATTTTAGCGGATGAACCCACCGGCAATCTGGATTCCAGGACCAGCCAGGATGTGTTGGGGCTGCTAAAGGTCACAAGCCGGAAATTCGTCCAAACCATTGTGATGATTACCCATAACGAGGAAATTGCCCAGTTGGCCGACCGCATCGTCCGCATCGAGGACGGCTTGATCGTCGCTCGATAAGGAGGTGCACAGCATGAACGTAGCCAACCGAAAATGTATCCGCCGACTGAGCATGAAAAGCATGAAAGCGGCAAAAACAAGAAACCTTATTGCCATTCTTGCCATTGCCTTGACCACCGTACTGTTTACTTCCCTGTTCACGGTGGCGCTGTCGATTAATCATTCCTTTCAACAGGCCAACTTCCGGCAAGCCGGAGGCTGGAGTCATGGAACGTTGAAGTATATGACCCATGAGCAGTTTGATAAGATTAAAACCGATCCCCTCATTAAGCAGTATGGGCTGCGCCGCTTTGTAGGTATGCCGGCCGGCGCGCCGTTTCGCAAATCTCATGTGGAAATTGGATACAGCGATGCAAACCAGGCGCACTGGATGTACTGCGACCCTGTAGAAGGCCGGTTACCTGCCGAAGGTACCAAGGAGGCCGCCACCGATACCCGGGTATTGGAGCTGCTGGGCGTCGAACCGGTATTGGGAAACCAGTTTACCATGACTTTTGATGTGGACGGCACAGAAGTGACGGAAACCTTTACCCTGAGCGGCTGGTGGGAATATGACGAAGCGATTGTCGCCAACCATGTTCTCATTCCCCACAGCCGCGCGCAGGCTATCTATGATAAAGCCGGCATCGGCGGCGGTATCGGCAATGACGGGATGACCGGTTCATGGAATATGGATGTCATGCTGGGCAGCTCGCTGCACATCAAACAGGACCTGAACAAAATTCTGGCAAATCACGGTTACCAGACGGAAAACCGTTCAGCGGGAAACAATTATATTTCAACGGGTGTAAACTGGGGCTACAGCGGTTCGCAGCTGGCCGACAATATGGACCCGATAACCGTTATCGCCATTGTGGGTCTTCTGCTGATCATTATCTTTACAGGCTATCTGATTATCTATAACGTATTTCAAATTTCCGTTTCAAACGATGTTCGTTTCTACGGCCTGCTTAAAACCATCGGCACTACGGGGCGGCAACTGCGGAGCATAATCCGTCAGCAGGCGCTGCTGCTGTCCTTAATTGGCATTCCCCTTGGATTGCTGATGGGCTATGGGGTCGGTATTAAGCTGACCCCTGTGATCCTGTCCCGGCTCAACGGTGTTGTACAGGATGCGGTGTCGGCAAGTCCGCTGATTTTTATTGGTTCCGCGCTTTTTGCTCTGGTCACGGTGGTGATCTCCTGCCGCAGGCCGGGGCGGATGGCGGCAAGAGTATCTCCTGTGGAGGCTGTTCGCTACACCGAGGGGACGGCGAATAAAAAAAACATACGCAAGGCGCAGTCAGGCGCATCACTGCCCAAAATGGCATGGGCGAACCTGGGGCGCAACCGCAGCAAGACAGCAATAACAGTTACTTCCCTGTCACTGGCCGTGCTGCTGCTCAATATGACAGTCACCTTTACAAATGGTTTTGACCTGGATAAATATCTGGCAGATGTGGTTTCGGATTTTATCGTGGCAGATGCAGGCTACTTTCAGACAGATAATTTATGGTCTGCGGAGTCCTTGCCGGAAGAAATTATCTCCGCGTTGAAGACCAACCCTGGTATTGAAGCCGGGGGACGTGTATATGGCAAAAGCAGCCCGGTGGAGGAGTTTGTCACCGAGAGATATTACCGTGCGGTGAACAGCAGGTGGAGCGATCAGGAAACATTGGACAACGCTGTCGCCTTTATGGAAAAAAATGAAGAAGGCCTGCTGGCCGACCAGGTACAGCTTTACGGGATGGAGAGCTACGCCCTCGACAAGCTCCGGGTGCTGGAGGGTGATTTGTCCAAGCTCCGTGAACCTGGCGGACGCTATGTCGCGGCCGTGTACAGTGAGGACGATTACGGCAACCTGATTTCAGATTCCCATTGGGCAAAGCTTGGAGACACCGTCACCCTGCGCTATGTGACAGAGTATGAGTATTATGATCCTGAAACGGGCGAGATCCTTGACCCTGGTAATCTTCCCGACGACCAACCTTACCGGCATCGGGCCAAAGCTTATCAGGACATTGATTACCAAGTGGCGGCCCTGATCACTGTGCCGCGTTCCCTCAGCTATCGCTATTATGGCACCGACGAGTTCGTCATGAGCGACCGGACATTTATTCAGGACAGCGGCACCAGCAACGTTATGTATTACGCCTGCGATGTCAGTGACGAGAATACTGCCGGTATGGAGGCTTTTCTGTCTGATTTGACCAATAAGCAGATGCCGCAGTTCGACTATGAAAGCAAAGCAACTTATGCCGCGGAATTCGACTCTTTCCGCAATATGTTCCTGATGCTGGGAGGCGTGCTAAGCTTTATCGTCGGGCTTGTAGGCGTGCTCAATTTTCTCAACGCGATTCTGACCAGCATTCTGGCACGCCGCCATGAGCTTGCCATGCTCCAGTCCATCGGCATGACCGGCAAGCAGCTCAAAACCATGCTGATTTGGGAGGGACTGTATTACGCTCTGAGCGCTGTGGCAGTGTCGCTCGCGCTTAGTATTGCCGCCGGTCCGCTGCTGTCCAATGTACTGGCCGGTATATTCTGGTTCTTTACGTATCGTTTTACGGTTTTACCCATCCTTTTGGTTGCTCCGATTTTCACACTGCTCGGCATCGCCGTACCGCTGACGGTGTACCGCGCTTTTTCCAGACACTCTGTTGTTGAGCGCTTGAGGGAAGCGGAATAGCCGAGAGAAAGTACTCTTATCGGTAGGGTTAATCATATGCTCATATAAAACAGGAGGAATAGCTGTGATATTTATTAATCCTCAGGATTTTATAGTAGACACATTATAATAGATTGGCTATACTATATTCATACTATTATTACATAAATTTTCCAATATCCACAAAGAATTATGGAATTACTTCAGTTATAATAAATCAGTATGAATAATCTGCCTGTCTCCCAATGCAAAATGACAGGAGTTTATCGCTAAGTATGACATATTATTGACCGCACTTTTCATGTGTGGTTATAGCCTAGAAATGGGCAATTAATTTAAAAACAAGCCATGAAGGTTTACTTGACTGCAGAAACAGTCGGTTTATCTTGGTGGCTTTTTTTATTTTACCGGTATGTTTTAGGAATACGGACATTTGTCTGATATTTAAATCCTAAAAGAGGAGGTGTCATGCTAGCTCAAGTTAATGGGTGCGATCTCGCAAACAACAAACTGGACATGGAAAAGAATTGCCCATCTATAGCAATACTTTTTCTGTCCCTACAGAGGAGGAAATCTTTTTGAGTACAGTAAGTACTACCGAAATTATTCAAGTAAGCAAAAAGTGCAAAGCCTGCGATCATTGCACATCAATATGCCCAACCGGAGCAATGATCGGTAAGTTGGGGCAAAAACATCATATTGACTATAGGAAATGTATCCATTGCGGACAATGCCTGATCAATTGCCCCTTTGGCGCAATTCAGGACCAGTCCGCAATTGATACGGTGCAACAGGCATTAAAGGACCCTGCTAAATATGTAGTTGTGCAGGAGGCGCCGGCTGTCCGTGTAGCACTGGGAGAGGAATTTGGCCTGGCCCCGGGCACCAACAGCAAAGGGAAAATGCACGCCGCCCTTCGCAGACTAGGCTTTAAACAGGTTTATGATACTGAGTTTGCTGCCGATCTGACCATCATGGAAGAAGGCACGGAACTGATCCACCGCATCTTCAATGCCGCAGGGGTACCCGGCTACGAAGAGAGCGGACCGCTGCCGCAATTTACTTCGTGCTGCCCGGCCTGGGTCAAATACGCAGAGAATAGGTATCC
>DHSK01000005.1 GCA_002408445.1 Syntrophomonas sp. UBA5288 | reverse complement strand
AATAAGACCCGGAATACTGATAACGCCTCGGGGTAAATAAATAATAGTAATTATTAAAAGTATGCCGTAAACCAGCAGGTGCAGCCCCGGCAAATGGCTTCCGACACTGGATCTTAAAATCTCGGACAAAGGTATCAGTATAGCGGCTCCAATCGTAGGGCCGAATATAGTACCACTGCCGCCTATTATCGCCACCAGAGCCAGGTTTAGGGCTATTGAAAATCCCCCTATGCTGGCCGGGTCAATATAACGGAAATACTGAACATAGAATGCGCCGCCGATTCCAACCATAAAAGCACTGATTATGGCCGCTTTAATTAGATTTTTATTAACGGAAATGCCCAATGCAGCCGCAGCATCCTGATCTTCTCGAATAGCCTCCAAATAATATCTGGTTCTTTCCATTTTCCATACCAAAATGACCGCTATTAACCAGAACAATAATATTATGAAATAATAAGGTTCTTTGCCATCAAACTGAAACGCTGCCAAAGAAGTAGCTTTATATGGAAGTGACAGTCCCAGCGACCCCCCGGTCAAACCACGCATACTGGTCAATAAGTTCTGTACGATTTCCATAACCGCAATACTGGCCAGTGTAAAATAAGGACCTACCAATCCGAAGCGGAAACAAGGATAAGCTATAAGCATCATGGCGCCGACAGCCAGAACCCCCCCTAAAATCATGCCCAACCAGGGTGATAATCCTATCTGGCGGAAAAGAATGAGGGTGGTATAGGCGCCTATGGCCACAAAGGCACTATGCCCCAATGATAACCTGCCGGCATAACCGCACATGATATTCCAGGCCGTTCCCATATAGGCATAGAATAAGGTGAGAATAAGAATGTGTTTAATATGGACTGGAATTGGTACAAACCCTACTATTGCCAGTACCAGAGTCAGTATTATGGAGATAATCAGATATTTATTGAGTTTCATTATAATGTCTCACTCCTCTCTTTATACTCTGGCTGCTTTGCCCAAAATACCCTCCGGTTTAACGAACAGGATAATCAGGAATAACAGCAGAGAGAAGACTTGAGCCAGTTCAGCACTGGCCATTACACCGGCAAATGTTTCTACCAGACCTATAATCAGACCACCCACCAGAGCTCCGGTAAAACTGCCCAGTCCCCCTAGTACGACAATAACAAAGGCGAGAGTATTGAAGTACGTTCCCACAGTGGGATAAACATTGAAAATAGGCATTATAATACAGCCTGCTATACCTACCAGGCCTATCCCGGCTGCAAAAGTCAAAGTATATATCATATTCACATTAATACCCATCAGTGTTGCAGCATCGGTATCTTGAGATACGGCGCGTATGTTAGCGCCCAATTTGGTTTTCATTAAGATATAATAAAGAAGGAGAGCGACAATGACACAGATAACAAAGGCCCATAACCGGGTTGAACTCAGCATCAAGCCGGCAATTTTTATGCTCTTACCGGTCAGAGCGGTTTCAATTGCTCTAAAATCTGATTTCCACATCATCAAAGCCAGATTTTGCAGAACATAACCAAGTCCGGCTGAGGCTAAAATGGTATTTACTTCTGTTTCCCGTTTTCCTAACAGCGGCTTTATCATTAATTGAAAAATAACTATACCTAATACTAAAAAGAGCGGAAAGATGATTAACGTTGATAAATAAGGATTAACCTTGTATAGGGTAAAAAGGAAAAAAGTCCCGTACATACCCAGCATCAAAAAGTCACCATGGGCTAAATTTACTATTTTAATTACCCCAAAAATAAGATTTAACCCTATACTAATTAAAGCGTAAATGCCACCCAGCAGGATGCCGCTCACAATAATCTGCAGTAATATATGCATACTCAAAATACATCACTTCCTGTCTATATTTTGGCTTTTTCGCTAGAGCTAGTTGAGATTTTTGCATAATACACTTTTTTTTTAAAATAACAGGTAGTTTAGAATTGTCATCCTGAGGCAAAGCCGAAGGATCTTGAAGATTCTTCGCTAACGCTCAGAATGACAGGTTGAATTTTTTCATTATGCAAAACTCTCAGTTAGGAATTAATGATATTGTTACTGATTACAATTCTTTGAATCTCACTGGTGCCCTCGTAGATCTCGGTTATTTTAGCATCACGCATCATGCGTTCTACCGGGAATTCACGAGTATAGCCATAGCCTCCGTGTATCTGTACGGCCTGGGTGGTAACCCACATAGCAGTTTCTGAAGCCTTAACTTTTGCCATGGCGGCATCTACGGAGAAAGGTAATCCTTCGCCCTTTTTCCAAGCGGCGCGGTGAGTCAATAATCGGGCGGATTCTATATCCAGTGCCATATCAGCGAGTTTAAAGGCGATAGCTTGTTGTTTTACCAAGGGTTTGCCAAACTGTATTCTGGTTTTGGCATATTCGAGTGCGGCTTCGTAAGCTCCCTGTGCTATGCCCACTGCCTGGGCCGCAATCCCGATACGTCCGCCATCCAGGGTCTGCATAGCAATTTTGAAGCCTTGTCCGATTTGGCCTAATAAATTCTCTTTGGGCAGGCGGCAATCTTCAAAGATTAAATCACAGTTCTGCGTACCGCGCAGACCCATCTTTTTTTCAAATTTTCCAAAGCTAAAGCCGGGTGTTCCTTTTTCAACAATAAATGCACTGAAAGCTTTACTTTTTAAGTCTTTGTCCCCGGTACGGGCAAATACAATATAGGTATCGGCCACTCCGCCATTGGTTATAAAAATTTTGCGGCCATTAAGAATCCATTCTTCTCCATCCGGTACCGCCTTGGTAGTCATTCCCAATGCATCCGAACCCGCATTGGATTCAGTGAGTGCAAATGCTCCCTGTCTTTCGCCGGTTGCCAAAGGTATTAAATACTTTTTCTTCTGTTCATCGGTTCCAAACATTTTTATGGGAAAAGACCCCAGACTTACATGGGTAGATAATGTATCTCCGGCCGAGGGATCAATCCGGGATAATTCTTCAACCGCTACGGCATAAGCAACCATGTCCATGCCGGCTCCCCCCCATTTTTCCTCAAAAGGAATGCCGGTCAAGCCTAAATCGGCCATCCCCTTAAAAGTATTGGGATCATAGTATTCTTTCTCATCACGATCAACTACCCCGGGGCCAAGAACATTGGCGGCAAAATCTCTAACCGACTGTTTTAGCATTTCCTGTTCTGAATTCAATAGAAATTCCACTATAATACCCTCCTGCTATAAATATTTTTACGAATGTTATTGGCCGGTAAAAACAGCCTTTCTCTTTTCCAGGAAAGCACCCATGCCTTCCTTCTGATCTTTAGTGGCAAAACATAAGCCAAATAGACCGGCTTCCACTGTAACGGCGGTGTTTATGTCGGTTTGCAATCCTTGATTAATCTGCATTTTGGCATACCGGACAGCTACCGGAGCATTGTTCGCAATCTGGCTCGCCATTTTTACCGCTTCTGCAATTAAAGTCTCATGCGGATATACTTCATCCACTAGTCCTATGCGCCAGGCTTCCTCGGCTTTAATCTTTTTGCCGGTAAAGATTAATTCCTTGGCTTTCCCCTCCCCTACTAATCTCGGTAATCTCAATGTTCCGCCATACCCGGGTGTGATTCCCAGACTGACCTCCGGTTGACCGAACTGGGCCCGTTCTGAAGCTAAGCGGATATCACAGGCCATAGCCAGTTCACATCCTCCCCCCAGGGCATAACCATTAACAGCAGCAATTACCGGTTTTTCAACCGTCTCAATCAGACGGCATACTTCATGGCCCAAAAGCGACCATTGCCTGCCCTCTTCCGGATTCAAAGGATACTGAGCTTCTATGTCGGCACCGGCAATAAAAGCTTTATCCCCGGAGCCTGTAATCACCAGTACGCTGACATTTTCACTATCCGCAAACTCAGTAACTGCGGATTTGATTTCTGCCAATACTTCCAGGTTAAGAGCATTTAATACTTTAGGACGATTAATATAAAGCACTCTAACGACATCGTGGTCTTCCAAAACAAGATTGTTATACATTTTGTCTGCCCTCCTTTTACAATGCCGCCCCATGTCACGGCATGAAAATCGAATTTCTAAGTCAATCTCCTTTCTTGATTTGATATTTATGTAGGTGATATCAACGGCCAGACCGGGTCCGGACGCATAATGCTTAGATTTCTAAGCAGATACGGATGAATATATGGGGCATGCTAGCGCTTGTTTAAATTGGCTTGGGATAGATGGTGTAAATGCTCATGATCCGCATTATTCTGCGAGTCTTCTTACGGTTAACTAAGATTTTTTCGTCGCGGTGAATAATTCTTGTAACTTATCTCTATAGCCCCAGGTGGGGTAGTAGTGTTTCGTCAATTCTGCGCATAATGAACAAGTTTTCGTTCGAAATGGTCCTCCCTTTTGGAGGATCACGGTATATGCTGCTGCAACTAATGTCCAGCAATTACAGCCTGTCGGCTGATGGTCAGGTGGGATAACCTTTAACATTTACAATTTATATATGCAAGTTGCATGCCATTTAAAGTTTTTATACCGTATTTTTCTTTGACTGTCATCGAATTGCTAAGAATAGCGGCATATATAGGGATATAAAAAAGAGGGCCTAACTTTTTTCGTTAGACCCTCTTGATAATTTAATATCTTATTTTATTGATTAATTATTGCAGTTCTGTGTCTATGAATATTAGGTTATGGCATTTAAAGTCATTTATAGCCCGTCAATACCCGCCTTTTGTACATTTTCGTTTTTTTATATTATTGTCATTAAAGTGACACGTTAATGAAACATGTGAAACATAAAAATATCACTTTAATATATTTAATTATTATTTAATTCTATTCCATATTGTACGGCCTTGCGCCATATTGTAGCCTGGCTGACGCCCAGCTCCGCTGCTGCCTTTCGGGTACTGCCGTTTTTTTTCAAAGACTCTTTTATCAGTTTACTTTCATACTCCTGCATGGCATCTTTAAGGGATTTACCAGCTGATGGTTCATGTACCCCATGGCTTGAAGTATATTTTTCTTGTCGCGGGCCTAAACACAATTCATTTATAATTTCGCTGGGTGAAGTAACAAAAGCCTGTTCAATCGTATTCTTTATTTCTCTTACATTACCCGGCCAATCATATTCCATCAATTGCTGTATGAGCATGGGATCCAATATTTTTTTGACATTATATTTTTTATTCAGCTTGTCTATAAAATAATCCACAAAAACCGGTATTTCTTCTTTACGTTCTCTAAGCGGCGGAATACGTATCTGGACCACATTGAGCCGAAAATAGAAGTCCTCCCGGAATTGGCCTTCCTGTACCATTTGCCAGAGGTCGCGGTTGGTGGCGGTAATTAATCTGACATCAATAGAAATAGGTTTTGTTCCGCCAATGCGCATTATTTCATTTTCCTGAATAACCCGCAGCAATTTGGCTTGTAAATAAAAAGGCAATTCCCCTATTTCGTCGAGAAATAAGGTACCTTGGTTAGCTACCTGAAATATTCCCATTTTACCTCCGCGCTGAGCTCCGGTAAATGCCCCCGCTTCATATCCAAACAGCTCGGATTCGAGAAGTTTATCCGGTATTGCCGCACAGTTAAGAACAATATAAGGTTTATCAGCTCTGATACTATTACGGTGTAATTCCCGGGCAACTATTTCTTTTCCCACCCCGGATTCACCACAGATCAGAACGGTTGAATCAACCTTGGCAATTCTTTTTATAAGATCAGATATCTCCATCATTTTAGGAGAAGCTACGATATAATCTCCGTAACCCATTTGCACTTTCTGGAGTTCGCGCTGATAATGCAGTCGCAGGCTCTGAGCATGTTCGACTTCATACTTTAAGTTATTCAGTTCGGTTATATCACGCCCGTTAGTTACCACCCGAATTAAATTACCATTGTCATCAAATACCGGATTTCCCGTAACCAGTACTACTTTCCCGGTTTTAATCTTTTGGGTGAATGTTATCGGTTTCTTCGTTTCAATGACATCAATGGAAGCGGCCCGGTTATAATAACCGGCTTTTACTAAATCATAAATATTTTTTCCCAAGATTTCTTCTGCCTTTATGCCCGTAATACGGGTATATGAATCATTTATTCTTAGTACATTACCTTCACCGTCGGTAACAAACATGTAATCAAAGGATGCCTGTATAACCGCATCAAGTTCGTCATTTAAAGATTCCGCTTCCAATAGCTTGATGCGTATATCCTGCAATTCAGTGATCTCAGTCATTATAATTAACTGACCGGTAAAGGTGATTTCTCTAAGCTTTAGAGATTGAAATATAAAGGTACGTCCGTTCAGTTCTATAATCTGGTTAAGGTCTTCTTCTTTTTTTAATAAATTCGATATTGCAGGGCCGGAATAAATTTCGGCGAAAAACTGCCCTTTTATATCTCCAGATATATTGAAAAGCTTTAGGGCAGATTGACTGCATAGCTGTATTTTCCCTGTGTCGTCAATAGCTAATATAATTATAGGTAGAATTTCTAAAACTTTTTCGTATAATTTATCAATCGGTCTTTTTTTCATATCATTTTTCTCTCTTAGCTATATTTTGAGCACTATAGTACAAGTATACCGCAAATAAAAATATAAGAAAATTGTCGAACCATCCTATTGGACCTTATCCTAAACTTAAAAAATCAGGCCCGTCTTGTTAATAGATCAGGCCTGATTTTATATGGGGGGGAATATTTTCATTTTTATGGCTGTCAGTGACTGCGATAATTTCTGCCATAAATCAATCGTGCCATTTGGTGCTACTAATCACTAACAGCCATAAAATATAATAGAGGAGCTAATTTACCAGCCGTACAATTTCTTTCTATCTTCTCTAAGTTGTTCTCTCACGTCAGGTGCCGCAATACCAATTAATGCTTCCGACCGTTCCCTATCTGTCTTTCCTCTTAATTGCGCCACACCATATTCAGTTACTATATAGTTCACATCATATCTACTGGTTGTCACTGCCTGACCAGGAGCGAGGGTTGAACAAATACGGGATATCTTGCCTCCCGCTGCGGTAGCCGGCAAGGCAATTATGGCCCGCCCGTTTAAAGAGTTATTGGTGCCGCGGACAAAATCTACCTGTCCTCCTACTCCACTGAACTGAATACCGCTCAAGGTATCAGCCGCTACCTGTCCTAACAAGTCGACCGATAGAGCTGAATTAATCGCCACCATGTTGTCGTTTTGGGCTACATTATTGGGATCATTGGTTATATTACAGGGCAGTGCTTCAATCAGCGGATTATTGTCCAGCCATTTATAAAAGTCGCTGGTCCCCATAGCAAAGCTAATAACAATTTTGTTGGGATAATAATTCTTCTTGGAACAGTTAATTACACCCTTTTTAACCAGATTCATTACTCCGTCGGAAATCATCTCCGAGTGTATGCCTAAATCATTTTTATCATTTAAAAACCCTAAAATAGCATCCGGTACCGCGCCAATTCCTAATTGCAGACAATCTCCGTCTTTAATCAAGCCGGCCACATTTTGTCCAATAGCTTTTTCGACCGGTCCTATCGTAGTTGGTTGTAGCTGAATTAAAGGTATATCAGTCAATACGAAGTAATCAAACTCACTGACATGTACGAGCGAATGTTCACCGGTGCGCGGCATATTCGAATTAACTTCTGCTATAACCGTTTTAGCACTCCTAATCGCTTGAAGGGTATAATCGACCGATATCCCTAAACTTACATACCCATTTTCGTCCGGAGGTGATACGGTAGCCATTGTGACATCAATCGGAAATGAACCGCTTGTGAACAGGGCCGGTAAATCATGCAAATATACCGATGTGTAATCTGCCCGTCCTTCTTTTATCGCCTGGCGCGTTGGCGCGCCTGAAAATAAAGCATTGTGGCGAAAACTCTTTTCGTACTCCGGTTTACAATATAATCCTTTGCCCATTGGGACCTCATGGGCAATTTCGACAGCCTCTAATTCGTCTGCCCGATCAACCAGAGCATCTACTATTAATTGGGGTTCGCCACATGCATGACCTAAAATAACCCGGTCTCCGGATTTCACAGCTTTTACCGCTTGCTCAGGTGTAACACTTCGACTTTTATAATGTTCTCTCCAGTTCATTACACATTTCCTCCTCAAGCCATTGAATGATTTTCGCGGTTACGATCAAATATCTTAATTTGGATTTATGCAAATACCGTACCAACACTAAAAGTCAAAGCCAAAATTAAGCAAAGGCTGAAGTTTCAAGTGTTAATGACCATAAAGCAAACTTTAAATAAGTTCCTATATATTTGAAAGTGATATTATTTCGTGTCATTAATAGCCCTGGATGGTTTACTAATCTCTTATTTTCCTCTATTTATTAACCTTCATAACATTCAAGTTACATCGTTTCATTTCTGTGTCGGGTAATATCAATCTGAATCATTGCGTTCAAAAAGCATAAATTTGTACTAAAATTCACTTGACTGTAAATATAAAAATTTATAATATTAAATTTTATTTAAATAATGCACCATTTCTGTTATTCCAACCTACTGCCGGCAAATAATCCATACATTTAAAAAGCAGCTCGCACGGTAAATTAATCCCGCCTGGGCGCAGATAAAAACGAGGCATGAGCTCCATGCCTCGTTTTTACGATCATTTATAGCGTTGGATTATGCCGGGCCCCCCGGACTTACGAAAACAGCCCGCCCTATAGCTCTGACTTTAACGTCTGGCCTAAAGGGCAGGCTGCGGTCTGTCTGTTACTGCAGGAGGTACACTTTTACGGTCCTTCTGCCCCAGCTTACACACTGGGCGTGTTCCTCCATGAACAGGTCTATGCGGTTTCCTTTTATCGCACCTCCGGTATCAGCCGCATGGCCGTAGCCATAACCTTCGATATAGAGTCTGGTCCCCATCGGTATAACTGATGGGTCTACCGCCACCATCCCGACCTCGGGGTTGCGTCCGGTGGCAGTTCGAAAACCGGTATAGGTATAAGCTGAAGCCTGCATATACCTGACTTCCCTGAAATTCAACCGCTCTCCCCCACGTGAGACCGAGGTAATGGTACCCATTGCCACTACTTTATTTTTGGGCTGCACCAAAACTTCCGATTTTACAATTTCCTTTTTTACTTCCTGCCCGTTATGGTAGGTAATTCGGATGGTATTGAGCGCCACGCCCTCCTGTCCGCCGGAAATGGTTTTTGTTAATCCCTTTTCCAGACTGGGATCGGTGGTTCGTTCGGTTTGAAAGGGAACCGGTTGTTTGACGGTTTCATCCTTTTCCGTTACCCGTATGACTTCAATCTCCTGACCGGGTACGGTTCTGCTGGCAGGCAGGGTCTTTACTATGTCCTTGTCCGCAACGGTAAAACCGGCTAGTTTTATAGCCTCTTTCACCGTGACCGGAGGACTTAGTATGATTCTGCTCTTACCATCGGCAATGACTTTTACTTTGAAAGCACGGACAACTACTATCCTGGTATTCTTTTTTACTACCTGTGTGGCAGATGGAGATACCAGGTCTTTAGCCCCCAGCTTAATGTTTTTCTGGGCCAGAACATCTTCAACTGTATTAGCGAAGAAAACTCGGGTCTTGATTTCATTGCCGTCAACTTGAATGGTAACCGGCTTCTGCAGGGCAAAAAACAAACTACCCAGCAGCAGGCCTGTTGCCAGAACACTTACTAAAAGAATAGTGTTCTTCTTAGACAGGGCAATATTCATCTTTCTCCTCCCTCTTCCTCCTGCCCCAATTGTTACTGAACGTAAAATTGTGACAGTTCTTTAATTTTAAACATATTAGGTATATCAGTCAAATTGCGATAATGCCGGGTATAAAAATTTATAATGGCTGAGTCCGCTTGAACCGCTCTATTTAAATTATTATCGCTTATTAATTATTTTATTCCTGTTTAGGCAAAAAAGGTGTTGAACGGTGATATTTACCAGTAGGTCTTTTTGTCTGTTGCTGTCGTTTAGGTATAAAAAAAGAGGAACCGAACGATTCCTCTTAAAAATTTATGTCCCCGGCCCAGCCGTATGGACATTTTAAGTTTAAACTTTTCGCTTAGTCTTGCACCTGATCACGGCCTTGAGCGGCCGGTTCCTGCTAGCGCTGCATGAAATTCTGGATGCCGGTGGCAATGGCTTCGGCGGCTTGCTGTTTCGTACTATCCTGCAGGAGTAAAGCTCTCTCTTCCGGATTATCTAAAAACATGACTTCGGCCAGGGCAGACGGCATTCTGGTATTCCTCAGTACCGAAAGGTTGTCTTCTTTGGCGCCGCGGTTTTTACGCATCAAACTGGCTATCAATTGATCCTGTATCGCCTGGGCCAGTTCCTGCCGCTCAGCTTTCATAGCAAACAGCTCGGGGTTGCTTTCAGGGGCATAATATAATGTCTCTGTTCCGGAGACAACATTATTAAAGGAATTACAATGAATACTAACAAAAATGGCGGCATTCAGCTCATTGGCCAGGTCGGCCCTTTCCTGCAGTCCCACATTAACATCCTCGGTACGGGTTAATTGAATTGGAATCCCCCGGTTCCTCAGAATGTTTCCCACCCGCAGGCCAATGTCCAGGGTGATGTCTTTTTCCATTACTCCTTCGGCTATGGTTCCGGTCTCGGTTCCACCATGGCCGGGATCAATGACTACCAGATTGGTACGGACCGGTTGGGGAGACGGGGTCGGCTCTTCTTTTAACTGAATATCTATAGTGTAGCTGGCCTGGTCCCAGCCCACGGTTCCTCCAAAGGCCTCGCCCACAAAACGAAGCGGAGCTAAAATGCGTTGATCGATCAGTTTGGCCGGTACATCTATTTTAGTGACTGTGCCATTAATAGTAGGGGTAGTGGAGTTGAGCGGAAGAATGACCGT
>DHSK01000013.1:5136-6612 GCA_002408445.1 Syntrophomonas sp. UBA5288 | reverse complement strand
AGCGGATAAGGGTGTTATAAAGAGTGCCGGCGGGGTGCTGGAGGTCAGGGATGTTCAGAAAAACGCCGGTTGGATCATTCATTACGGCCGCATCAAGGGCAGTATAGCCGTGGGTGAAAAAACAGCACTCAAGGTCGAGGCCGCATCCAGGATGGATACAGCCCGCAATCACACCGCTACCCATTTGCTGCATAAGGCTTTGCGCATTGTCCTGGGTGATCATGCCCAGCAAAAGGGCTCCCTGGTTGAACCCAGCCGGTTGCGGTTTGACTTTTCCCATCTGGCCGCGGTAGACGCAGACCAGCTGCAGGAAATTGAGCGGATCGTAAATGAGGCTATCTGGCAGCTTTATCCGGTCAACACCACCGTAACCAATTTGGAAGAAGCCAGAAAAATGGGAGCAATCGCCCTGTTCGGGGAAAAATACGGTGACCAGGTCAGAGTAGTCCAAGCAGGAGATTTCAGCATGGAGTTCTGCGGTGGTACCCATGTCGGCAATACCGGTCAGATCGGTCTGTTTAAGATATTGAGTGAAGGCAGTGTGGGTTCCGGATTACGCCGGATTGAAGCCATAACCGGAAAATATGCTTATGCCTACCTCAATTCCGCCGAAATGGAGCTTAAAAATTGCGCAGCCGTCCTGCATACATCACTTGAAGAAGTTAGCAGCCGGATTGAGGTGCTCAACCGCACCATAAAAGAAAAAGATAAAGAAATCGAAAAACTGCAGACCAGTATTACCAAGGCCGGCAGCAAGAATCTGCTGGAACAGGCCTATAATTACAAAGGCGCCCGGGTTCTGATTCAGTCCGTACCGGCTCAGGATGCCGGTTCACTGCGCGAACAGGCGGAGATGATGAGGGATAAGTTAGGCACTTCCGTAGTGGTACTGGGTGCTGTCACTGGTGATAAAGTAGCACTGGTTTGTTTTGTTAGCAAAGAACTAATTGAGCGGGGGCTAAATGCCGGTAAGATAGTAGGTGCTGCAGCCAGGGCTGCAGGCGGTGGCGGCGGCGGTCGCCCCGATATGGCGCAGGCCGGCGGCAAAGACGTCAGCAAATTGGACGATGCTTTGACGGCTGCCCGGGAGATGGTGAAAAATTCCCTTTTCTAAACGCAGGACATTTAGCGTAGGACGGAGAAATATTATTTCAGATGTTATTTTATTATGGCAGGGGAGGTGCAGGTAATGTCTCAGGAAGGCGAAAAGACCGTCAGCTTTAAGCTGGAAAAAGAAGGCGAAGAACGGGTGCGGGCAGTTTTAAAAGAGGTATATAATGCCCTGGAGGAGAAAGGATATAACCCCGTAAATCAGTTGGTTGGTTATATGATTTCAGGAGAGCCGGCTTACATTACCAGCCACAACCAGGCTCGTGGTTTAATATGTAAAATTGACCGGGATGAAATTATGGAGGTCCTGCTCAAAAATTATCTAAAGTAAGTGAACTGGTGGGACAGGGGGGACGTTTCGTTTGG
>DHSK01000013.1:455-4977 GCA_002408445.1 Syntrophomonas sp. UBA5288 | reverse complement strand
CCAAACGAAACGTCCCCCCTGTCAATGAGGTGTTATTTTGATTTATCAACCATTAGGTAAAACCGGAATCGTCGTCTCCCGTTTGTGTATGGGAGTACTCACGATTAGTCCCTTGCAGAGTAATCTGCCCCTGGATGAAGGGGCGGATTTATTGGTTTATGCCATGCAGCAAGGTATAAATTTTTTCGATACGGCGAAGATATACAACAATTATCCATATATTAAACAGGCACTGGCTCAAAGTGGATTAAGACCGGTCCTGACCAGCAAATCCTACGATTATACCTATAAAGGCATGAAGGAGAGCGTGGAGCAAGCTCTTGATGAGATGGGCATCGATTATATAGATATTTTCATGCTGCATGAACAGGAAAGTGAGTTGACCCTCAAAGGACACCGGGAAGCGCTTCAGTACTTGCTCGAAGCACGGGAGAAAGGCATAGTACGGGCGGTGGGCATGTCTACCCATTCCGTGCGGGGAGTCATGGCCGGAGCCCGAGCTCCGGAAATTGAGGTGATTCATCCCCTTATAAACCAACAGGGTCTGGGTATAATGGATGGCTCCCGGGAAGAAATGTTAAAGGCGATAGCTTTTGCTCATGCCGCCGGTAAAGGGATTTATGCCATGAAAGCTCTGGGCGGAGGAAATCTGCTCAATGATGCTTATAATTCTTTTGCCTTTGTCCGTGATCTTCCCAGCATAAACAGCATGGCGGTGGGGATGAAAAGCCGTGATGAAATAGATTTGAATATAGCCTGGATGGAGGACCGACGGGTTCCCGCCCTGGAATCCAGGGTAGCCCGGCAGCCGCGGAGGCTTATAATCGAAGATGAGTGCCTGGGCTGCGGAAAATGTACCGAGCACTGCCGCTACGAAGCTCTTAAGCTGGAAAACGGCAGAACTGTGGTGGAACAGGAGAATTGCATACTTTGCGGTTACTGCTCGCGTTTTTGTGAACAGTTCTGCATTAAAATTATTTAAGGAGCATAATATATAATGCGTATAATGGGTTTGGATGTAGGGGACAGGAGAATAGGCATAGCTTTGAGCGATCCGATGGGGTGGATAGCCCAGGGGCATTCGGTTCTGCATCGTACCTCGCTGGAGAAGGATCTCGAGCATTTGCAACAGTTGTGTATCGAGATGGAAGTTGAAAAACTGGTAGTAGGCTTCCCGCGCAATATGAATGGCACCGTCGGACCCCGTGCCCGGCAAACCGAAGAATTCGCCCGGCAGCTGCAGGGCTATACCAATTTGCCGCTGGAGTACTGGGATGAGCGGATGACTACCCAGATAGCGGAAAAGGTACTTATAGAAGCAGATGTATCCCGTTCCAAACGCCGTAAAGTCATTGATAAAATGGCAGCAATCAGTATATTGCAGAATTATCTGGATAGTTTGAATAAAAAATAGCAGGTTTGACAAAGTTAGTGATAAGATATTAGAATGACTGTAGCTTGATGAAAGAGGTGTATTTATGAGCAATGACGAAATATTCGAAGATGAAGAATTTCCGGTTCTGGTGCTAGTTGATGACGAAGGTGTGGAACACGAGTTTGAGCTGCTGGCGGAGATGGAAATAGAGAATCAAAACTATCGTGTTCTGATACCGCTGGATGAGGAAGAAGACGAGCAATGCGAATGCGGCTGTGAAGAATGTGAGGAGGATGCAGAAGTTGTAATCCTGAAGGTGATTCTCGATGAAGAAGGCAATGAGTTTTTAAGTGATATTGAAGATGACGAAGAATGGGAAAAAGTTGCCGACGCATGGCAGGAACTGGTGGACAGCGAGGAGATTTAATTGCTATAGGGGGGCCTAACGGCTGCCCCTTTTTGCATTTTTTTAATATATAAGCGTCGTAATCATATATAATTAATAGTGTCATAATGTGCTTTTGGGGGTTGGGAGTTGTTACATACAAAATTGCGATCCGCAGCGGTAGTTGTTGGTCTAATTGTTTTGGGCATCATTGCAGCACTTATTCTTTATTTTTTCCAGGTATTTAATCGTTCCGACCATTTTTTACCCGGAGTAACCATAGCCGGCATAGAAGTTTCCGGTCAATCTGAGGCAGAAGCGAGTGTTGCGGTAGAACGCAGCCTGAATAATGCCTATAACACCAAAATAGCTTTTTATAAGGATGATTATACCTACAGCACCACACTGGGTTTCATATGTCAAACCGTCGATGTAAATGCCACCGTTGGTGAGTTTATGAAGCAGGAGCGTCGGCGGGATTGGAAACGGAAAATTTTAAATATGGATGGAGCCAATGAAGTAAGTTATCCTATTAATATACAATACAACCGCGACCGGCTTAGGGAAATAGCCGGCGAATGGGTAGGTTATTTACAGGTGGAACCTCAGGATGCCCGCCTGGAAATGGATAGCCGGAAGGGACTTGTCGTGGTGCCGGGGCAGGTCGGGCGAATAATAGACCAGAAGGCCACCTTTAAACAACTCCCGCAGCGATGGCAGGATGTATCTAATGATCTGAATATAGCTATTGTGCTGGAAGAAAGGCAACCAGCGGTAGATGAAGAATCCCTGAGCAATATGGGCGAGCTGGCTCAGTTTTCTACCTGGTATAATGCCGGGGAGGTCGATCGTTCGCACAATCTGGCCAAGGCTGCAGCTAAAATTAATACATCGGTGGTTTTACCGGGACAGATATTTGCTTTTAACCGTACCGTAGGTCAGAGGCTGGTAGAGACTGGCTACCGGGATGCTATGGTAATTGTAAATGGTAAATTCGAACCGGGTTTGGGAGGCGGAATATGTCAGGTATCCTCTACCCTGTATAATACCTGTCTCCTGGCCGGTCTAAAGATTGTGGAAAGGCACAATCATGCTCTGGCGGTCAGCTATGTGCCGCTGGGACGAGATGCGACGGTGTCATATGGTGTGCAGGATTTCAGATTTCAGAATAATACGGCCTCACCAGTCTATATCAGATCCATAGCCGGGGGTGGTAAATTATCTATTACCATTTACGGCAACCTGGATTACAAACAAAAAATCGGCGTCAGCCATGTAGTTGACAAGGTAATCAACTTCACTACCGTTCATAAAACGGATGCTGCGCTTCCGCCCGGAACTCAAAAAGTTGACCATAAAGGAATACCCGGATATGTCGTCCGCAGTTTCAGAACTTACTATGATGATAATGGCAAAGCGATTAAAACCGAGCAGTTGGCCCGGGACTCGTATATGCCCTTAAATCAAACCATATTTGACGGCCCGGCAATAGTTCAACCACCACCGGCTGAAGAACCGCCACCGGTGGAACCAACACCCGTACCGGTGCCCGAACCATTACCGGAGGAAGTTCCTCCTGGTGAAAACACCGGCGGAACCATTTAAAGCATTATATGCAAGGAATTCCAGGTAAAATCTGCGTCGGTCTGTTACATCTGCACAATCTCTGTCGGGTTATGATGATGCTCCCGATAGGTCCCAACTAATGCTGCCGATGACCTGCGGATGCTAGTAAGTTATTATACCTAATAGTTTGCGTTTATTTTCGATAATTGGGAGCACGAGATGAATGAAATTAAATTGAATAGAACCCATAAACTTACTATAGCAGCACTGGCTCTGGTATTTATGCTTGGCCTGTCTTTATTCCAGTATAATTACACCCGCCAGCTTCTGCCGGTGGCACCGGGGGACAAGACGCCAATTGATGTAATGATACCTGATAATAGTAATGCGAAGCAGATTGCTGCCTTGCTTAAGCAGAAAAACCTTATTCACAGTGAATCAGTTTTTGTCAACTTCGCCCGGCACGACCATCTGGACAGCCGGCTTAAGGCCGGTCATTACCGGTTTTCACGCAGTCAGTCGGTGCAGGAGATGGTCCGGATGATAGCGGATGGCCGGGTAGCAGGCAATACACTGACTATACCGGAAGGTTTTGCGGTGGCTCAGATTGGGGAATTGTTCGTCAGCCGCCATATATGTACCCCGGATCAGTGGACCGCTGCCGTGCAAAAACAATACGATTATGATTTTTTGCCTCAGGTGGCAGGGCCAAATCGCCTGGAAGGCTTTCTTTTTCCCGATACTTATTCTTTACCGGATGATGTGGCTCCTGAGCAAGTAATCAACATGATGCTAAAGAGTTTTCAAAATGTCTGGAAGCAGGATTTTGCCGCCCAAGCCTCCCGTAAGAATATGGGGGTATATCAAACGGTGGTGGTTGCTTCCATGATAGAAAGAGAAGCCCGGTTGGATTCGGAAAGAAAGATTATTGCCGGGGTAATATACAACCGGTTAAGCAAGAACATGCCCTTACAGATAGATGCTACCGTTGTCTATGCTCTAGGGCGGCATAAGGAGATGGTAACTTATAAAGATCTTGAAATAGATTCTCCTTATAACACCTACAAATATGCCGGAATTCCTCCCGGCCCCATATCCTGTCCCGGCAAGGCTTCGCTGGAGGCGGCTCTTAATCCGGCCCAGCACTCCTATTACTACTACGTCGCCAAAGGCGACGGCAGTCACTATTTCTCCAA
>DHSK01000013.1:0-271 GCA_002408445.1 Syntrophomonas sp. UBA5288 | reverse complement strand
AACACAGAAGGACACAGATTAACTATGATCAACACAGATTTTTTTAAAACAACTATACAAGAGAATGACACAAGAATACCCAGGCCTGAAGACCCACGTTGGGGCCGTAGGGCAGGCCACAGATATGAGATATACCCTACGGAGCAGGGGTTGTTAATAATAAGAGAATTTGTGTTAATCTTAATAAAATCAGTGTCCCTCTGTGTTGAATTATTAAACAGAGGAGTTATAGCATGCCTGAATTAGTTCTCCCGGCGGGAGATTTGGAAAA
>DHSK01000198.1:5477-9435 GCA_002408445.1 Syntrophomonas sp. UBA5288 | reverse complement strand
CCTTTAAGTTTTATCATGGCGAAAAAGATGATCCCGGTGGCAATGATGTTTACCGTGGAATTAAAAACTTCCATTTTGTTGCCCAGATTTTCTTTCCTATAGGTAACATCCCGAACCCGGCTGAAATCCCGGGCCCAATTGTTAAAAGCTCGTTTTTCGGCTCCGGCGGTTTTTATTTTGCTCACACCGTTCAACAGGCCAAAAATTTTACCGGCCAGGGTATTGTTTAAGTCGATTAGTTTTCGTTCATAACTGATCTGCAGAAATCCGAACAATAATGATACCGCCATCACAACTATCACGATCAGCGTACAGATAAGGGCCAGTTTCCAGCTGTAATAAAACAGCAGGATAAAATAAAACACCGAGAAAATACCTGATATTAATGTATTGGCAACCGCACCCGACAAAATACTTCTGATCTGGCTGATGCCCATGGCCCGGCCCGCCAATTCGCCGGCGGTATAATCTTTAAAAAATGGTACCGGCAAGCTTAACAGCCTGTCCCAGACAGCAGCCTGCAGGTCTGCCTCACTTTTACCTTCTATGCGGTGCATGGCAAAGGCCCTGGTCAAACTAAAAGCAAAATTGGTTATAGCAATAGCGATCAGTAAAAAGCCGATTTGAATCAACAACAGCTTTTCGCCATCGGGAATAACTCGGTCAAAGATGATTCCGGTCACAATAGGGGTCAGCATACCTAACAGGCCGCCTAATATGCCCATGACCAGAACTGCGGCGGCATCTGATTTCCATATGCTGTCAGCCAAATAATGCAGCAGGTCTTTGTAAGTAATAGCCTTGGCCGGCAGCGGCCGATAAAAGGTATAAGCTTGCGCCTTGATCGTTTCCGCCACTGTACTGTCCACGACCACCTGACTGCCATCGGCCGGATCATATAAAGCGTATTTACTCGGAGAGAGCGGCAGTAATGCTACCGGCTGCCCGTCAGCTTCCTTAAAGGCTAACAGCGCGCCGTTATCTTCTTTCCACCAGGTTTCTTTTAAAATGATTTGTCTGATCCTCATCTGGGATGCCCGGGCTATCTCTCCTAAAAGATCCTTTGACTCCGAATGGTTCTTTTTCAGCCCGTAAGATGGAACAATACTTATCTTTTTGGCCTTTCCCACCGCAACACAAGCTTGGTAGAGCAAGTTATCAATAAATATTTCTTCCGTCTCTGGCTGCTCCTTTTCCTTTAAGCTCAGGGTGTTCATAAGCCGGAGCAGTCCGTTGTGCATAAAGGACTTGTCTTTTTCTTCTTTCAGCTTGTTTCTTAGTACTTCTTCCTTTTTTTCAGACAGGAACAGCTCCAGCGCCTGTCGGAAAACATTGGTGTTGAAATCCTCCAACTGCTGAATATTTAAGGCAGTGTCCCCATCAATTTGAAGGTCAGTTTTGCTCCCTATAGAATTCCACTGCTGAGTCCAGCGTTTTAAAAGGCCGGCGCTCTCATTGGGCTCACTCTCAGCGGTCAAGGTCATGAACTGGTGCAGATCAAATTCCACCAATTCAGTACCGGTTTGTCCTACCGCCAGTAACCCGAAATTGCCTTCCTCTGCCGCTAAAGGGTCCAACCCCGGAAAAATATCTCCTTTTTGAATTGAAAACAGATAATTTCTTCGGCCGGTGCTAAGATCATCAAAAACCCTGGTAATAAACAGGTCTATTTTGCCTTCTTTAACCAACCAGCCTTTTCTGCCGGTCAGTAGTAAAGGTTTATTGCCTTCGGCTTTTATCCGGACATATTGCAAACGGTTAATAAAACTCAAGCTTTCACCTCCTCTTGCGGGTTATTTAGGCACTAATCAGTTGTGCATAAAGCCCTTCAACATTCTTTAGTTCATCATGGATACCGCGTTGTACAATCTTGCCCCGCTCCATAACAATGATTTCATCGCAATCTCGGATGGTACTCAGCCGGTGGGCTACAATTACACAGGTACAGCCCCGGTGGCGAATATTTTCGTCTACCACTTTTTCCGTATGGACGTCCAGAGCGCTGGTTGCTTCATCAAGGATCAAAATGGAAGGATTTCCGGTTAAAGCCCGGGCGATTTCCAGTCTTTGTCTCTGCCCGCCGCTGAAATTGGTTCCGCCTTCACTTACTTTATGGTCATAACCTTTGTCTCTCATGTTAATATCATCATGGATACAGGCATCTTTGGCCGCCCGAATAATATTGAATTCTGAAATAGTGCTGTCCCACATGGTTAGATTTTCCTTAATGGTCCCATCGAACATGGTTATATCCTGATCAACTACCGCCATGGAATTAACAATAACGTTGCGCGGCAAATTCTCTCTGCTTTCTCCGTCAAACAATATTTCTCCTGACCAGGGCTTATAAATTCCTGAAATCAACCGGGCTACCGTGCTTTTCCCGCTGCCGGAACCGCCGACCAGGGCTACCCGTGCGCCAGGCTTAAGGGTGAGGTTGAAATTATCGATCAAGGGCGGGTCCCAGGGGTTATACCCAAAGGTTAAATCCTTTACTTCGATATAACCCTCTAACTTTTTATAAGCGTCTTCTTCGTTTTCTACCTCCACTTCCCGGCTGACATTTTCGTCAATACTGTATTTAAAAACGTCTTCCAGGCGGTTAATATCTCCTTGTACTTGCTTCATCTGCATACCCATTTGCGTTATCCCGCTGACAGGCTTCATAAAGTTAGCCAGGAGGCCCTGGAAAGCAATCAATGACCCGATGGTGAGGTTGCCGCTGATAATAATGAGGCCTCCCACAAACAAAACAATCACATCAGCAAACTGAGACAGGAATTCCGGCAGGTGGAACAATATCTGGGTGGTTTTACCCAGACTTTGCTGGGCATTTATCTCTTTGGCATGATAGCCCGACCATTTGGCAAAAAAATCTGATTCCGACCCTGATGCCTTCAAGGTTTCAATAATATATAAGCCGGATATGGAAAATCCCATGACCTTGCCTTTGTCCTGCAACAGTTTTTTATTTAAAGTCTCAATTTTATTGGATGAATAATATAGGTAAGCAATGCTTGCTAAAGCGGTTAATAATGAAATGATGGTCAAACCTACACTATATTGCAGCATAACGGCCAAATAAAATGCGATAGTCAAAAAGCCTATGGCTGTTTCCGCCAATTCCCGGGATAAAAAGGCGGCTACCACGTCATTACTTTGCATACGATTGGAAATATCCCCCGCCGAGCGCTGCTGAAAAAACTCGACCGGCAGCCGGAAGATATGCCAGAAAAATTTGCCGGCATTGCTTATGGAAATTTTGGTTTCCATTTTCAACAGGTAATGCTGCTGCAATCCGGTCAATACCGCCTGTAAAATTACCACCGCCCCCATAGCCCAAAGCAGAGGTTTAAGCCATTCACGTTTGCTTCCCAGTAAAACATCATCAATAAAGATCTTGCTGAAGGCAGGAACGATCAAACCCGGTATCACCATTAGCAACCCCAGTATCACCAGATAGGTTATGGCGGCTCGGGACCCGGTGAGCCAGTCTTTTAAAGAATCCAAAAAACTATTCTTTTTGCCGCTCGGTTTGAATTCAGGACCTGGCCCAAAAGTCAAAACTACGCCGGTAAAGGCCAAATCAAATTCTTCTTCAGAAATAACCCTCGGGCCACTGGCAGGGTCATTGATATATACCTTGTCCTGGTGAAATCCTTCCAGAACCACAAAATGGTTAAAATTCCAGTGGATAATAGCCGGCAGCGGCATTTCCATCAACTGGGCCGGTTCTTTCCTAAATCCCCTGGCTTCAAAACCGTATCTCCGGGCTGCCTTAAGAATGTTGCTGGCTTTGACCCCATCACGGGTAACACCGCAATCAACCCGCAGCTTTTCAAGGGGAAGAAATTTTTTATAGTAAGCAAAAATCATGGCCAGTGATGCCGCACCACATTCCACTGCTTCCATCTGCAAAATGGAGGGTACTTTTTTCCGGTTGGGCATTGTCTGCAAA
>DHSK01000198.1:0-5094 GCA_002408445.1 Syntrophomonas sp. UBA5288 | reverse complement strand
CATCATTCTCTGGGCACTGGCCGGATATTCCGAAACAGAGACCACGTTTCCCAGCATAAACCCGTGCTCTTCCTTTTTAACTGTAGTGGGCGAAATATTCACTTCCATACCAGGGATAATCTTTTTCCCCTGTTCGGCCGGAACATAGATAACAGCTTCCAGGGTATCGGTTTGGGCCTTTTCTTCTGATATCGTGCAAACTACGCTTCCGGCCCGTACGATGTCGCCCTTTTTAACTTTCATCTCCAGGACACGGCCAGATACGCTGGCTACTACCTCACTGTTATTAACCAAATCTCTCTGCATTTTTTTGATGTTATTTTCCAGATCGATTATGGACACAGCAATGGTATCTTTGAGCCATTGTCTCTGGGCTGCAAAATTAACCTCGGCCTCATGAAGCTGGGATAAGGATAGTTGATTCAAATTCTGTTTCTTGGTATTGTAATTCAGCTCGTTAACTTCCAACTCACGTTCCGAATCAGTAAATGCAGATTTGGAAAGGGCACCCGCCTGATATAGAGCTTTATTGTTATTAAACGTGTCCAGGCTGGCATTGTATTGAATCCGGGCCTGCTCCAATTCATATTCGGCTTGCTTTCTCTGCGTATCGTAATATGTCCTTTGGGTATTCAGATTAGCCTGGGCCGCTTCATAGTCTTTGTAAATCTCGCCAATTTTTCCATAGACATTGAAATTCAGCTTGCTGTTGTTCAACTGAAGATTATCCAGGTCTATGGATTTGGCAGCGGCCAGGTCCTGCTTGTACTTATTAATATCAGTAATCAGCTGGGTTTGGTCTATCCGGGCAATTACCTCGCCTTTTTTAACATAATCGCCATCATGAATAGTTACATCCGTTATCTGACCATTGGCACTATGAATAACACTGGTAATACCGCCGCTGGAAATAATAATTCCGCTGCCTACCGCCTTATCCGCTACGCTGCCTAGAAACCCCCATATAAGACCGGCAGCCATCAGAATAATGATTGAAAACAGAGCTATCCAGCCTATGGGCGAGGTCACCGTCAAACGCTGATCAAGTTCTTCCGGAGAAGATAAACGATCCAGTGATACTTTTCTAAAAAGTTTATTATCTTCCATGAATCTATACCTTCCTTTAACTAATTACCCCCTACCCGCAGGGGGCACCACCTATTTTTAATCAACATACCTGAATTGACCATTTTCCACTACTTTGGTGTAAATATTTCTGCCTTCGATTTCCCCGTACTGGTTGAAAGTAATATCTCCTGACAAGGTATTAAACGGTTTCATCTTGTGCAAATAATTTGCTAATACTTTGGGGGAACAACTGTCGGTTTCTCTGATGGCATGCTCCAGAAGCTGTAATGATTCATACCCCTGAATTGCCCATACATCAGGCTGCTGGTTATACTTATCCTGATACTTTTTAATAAACTGTTTTAATTGAGGGCTTTTATTATAAGGACTATAGGTTGTAGTTAGAACTACGCCCTCGGCTTTAGGACCCAGTACCTCAATAAAATTGTCTACATCCAGTCCATCAGCAGATATAATGCCGGCTTCCTGGTTCATATTTCTTAATTCGCTTATAAAATTTGCACCTTCGGGCATAACCAGAGCCAGCAGTACCGCATCGAATTCCAGCGCCGACCACTTATCGTGCGACTTTTTAAATTGTTCTTCGGTCACCAGCCCCGAACATCGATCCACTATTTTGAGGCCTTTGGCCTGGGCCTCCTGTTCTATCGCATTGGCCAGGTTTTCGCCGTAAGAACTTTCCTCATAACAGATCACTATATTCTTATAACCTTTGCTTTTGGCATAGGCACACATTGTCCGGGCTATCATTTTATCACTGCTGATATTTTGGAATATGTATTTGTATCCATTTTCGGTTAGTTCCGGATTGGAAACAGTGGGCACTACGGTTAACATACCTGCTTCTTCGTATATTGTGGATACCGGCAGGCAGATATCCGAAAACCAATGTCCAATAACGGCCATCATACGAGTGTTTTCACTGAATTCCTGGGCGATATCCACCGCCGTTTTGAAATTCCCCCCATCATCTGCGATTTGCAGCTTGATCTTTTTACCGTTTATTCCTTCAGCGTTTATATCCTCCTGCGCCAATTCCAAGCCTTTTAGAAAATTGGTATTTTCCTTCGCAAATTCGAGAGGAACAGGCACGCCAATAAGAATGTCGCTACCCTTGCCCGCACTTTTTTCCCTTTGCCCCGCCAGGTCGTTACTGGCGCATCCCGCTAACATAAACAGCGCGACCAGGCATAGAAACACTATCTTTTTCATTTGATTCATGCTAAAAGACCCCTATTCCCTTGAAATATTTGTACCCGGGATATCCCTTTAACCAGTTGCTTTGCCGGGTGCCGGCTCAAACTTGGTAAAAAAGATGAATACCAACAACAGCATCAATACTACTAAGGAAATAAGTCCCACCCCCATTCTGGCGCCCAGAGATAAGGCCATACCATAAAGAATTGGTCCGGCCATCCTGCTAAAATTGACCATAACACTGAAAAATGCCATGCCTTTATTAATTTCCAAATCTGCAATACCTTTTAAATTCAAAAAATAGGTAGTTTTCATGGAAACCCCAAAGCTTTCGGCAATACCCAACAAAATAACAGTTATAAAGGCAGCCGGGACTGTGCCAAATAACATAAAGGTTCCCAGTCCCCCAACCACAATGAACATGGAAACGATCATCCCATTGATGTCCCCCCATTTTCTGACCGCATATCTGGTCAGAACCGGTCCTAAATAAATTATGAAAAGGCCATTGAGCAGGAAACCCCTGCTTATGTCACTCTGGGACAGATCATTACTGGCAGCGAATAAGGGGAAATAGTAATCCAGAAATGCGCCGCTAATGAAGTAGGGAATAAATATGCACAGAAGAAAGATGATGGCTTTTTTATCGGCAATAAAGTTATAGAACTTGGCCGGAGCAGAAATGTCGCTGGTTTCCCGCTTTTCGATTTCAAATCCGGTCATCAGGCGGTTAACAAAAATAAACGGGATTATCACGGCGATGGCCGCCATATAGAATATAGCATCATAACCGATTCGATCGGCCAGCATACCGCCGATAACCGCACCGCAGTTCAAGCCTGCAATAGAGCCGGCACTAAATTCTGCAATGGCCGAGTTATTTTCCGGCAATGATACCACCAAACTGCGTATGACCATCATAATACAACCTAATCCAAACCCTGCCGTCGCCCGGCAGAGAACAAAGAGGAACGCATTAGCGCTAAGTCCTGATAATAAGTTACCTGCGGCCAGGAGCAGTGCACCCAGGTACATAATTTTACGCCATCCCTGTTCGTTAATACACCACCCTGCAAAGACGATAGCCAGTATCCCCCCCAGCATCTCAGCCGCCAAAGGCAAACCCAGCACCACATCTTTGGACAATCCCAGCAAGGGCTTATAAAGTTGACTCATAACGATAGGAACAAAGGTAAGCGACATGCAAGCACACAGGTTAACAAAGTAGGTTAAGGATCTTATCAGTCCGTGGCTGGTTCTGATATCGGAACCGGCGGGCTGACGTTCTCCATGGTTGTTTCGGGTCAGGATAATTATAAACAGCAAAGTCATCTCAATCATGAAAAATATAGAGATGACCAAAACCGTCAATATATCTAAAAGGATGTTAACCATGGCATGGTGAATGTAGTCATTGGAAACGACAGCATGAACTGTGGCCGGAGGTGTAAAGTTGGTTGGATTGGTTGCCTGTGATGGAACTAAAGTAATATCTTCGATTTGCGGTAGACTGTGGTTAATTGAATCCAGGTATTTATCAAGGCCCTGGATATTCTTCAGACTGAGTCCTTTCGAATATATGCCGGCAATATTTTTTTCTACTATATCCTCGATAAATTCTTTACTGGTCAAGGCCATGTCTATATAGGCATGTTTAAAAAGATAATAGTTCAGACCTCCATAGGCAAGCTGGGCTATCCCCATAACAGTAATGAAGGCGGCCATTACCTTTTTCTGATCTATAAAATTATCCCGTTTTATGAATTTGGTCTTAAATAAGATTATAGCTAAGATAGCTAACGCGATGGCGGCAATAACGGCTAGATACGCGAATAAGCGGAGGGTGAACTGACTGTTGAATAATAGGAAGGTCTGGGGAAAAATCATGACCAGGCTTGCAACCTGGTGTGAATGACTGTCATTGATCCTGATGAATAAATAAGCTTTTTTTTCATAAAAGCGGTAGCTTACATTTGGGTTAACCGTACCCTCCTGAAATACCGCCGCCTTTATTAATTCATCGGGCAGCCGGCTGTCTGTGACAAAACCGTTTAAATCGTATAAAATGTCACCCGCGGGGGAAACAATATTTACCTGTTCCAGCTCCGGAATAACATCTTTTAATTCCTGCAAGGTTTCATTCATCCCATAGTAATTGTCTATGGGTTTGCCATAATGAAGAGCATATTCTATTTTTCTTACCGATTCATTGCCGGCAACAGAATAAGTATTTACCAGCGAATTATTATAATTGTCCGCAAATGTCATATAGTTTACAAGACCGGTAAACGACATGATAATAATCAATAGCCCAAAAGCCATGATTAATACTTTACGTCGAACTCCTTTTGCATTTACAATTAGCCCGGCCCCGTCACTCAATACAAAAATCCCCCATTAATGCGGATTCGACAGAATAAATCATTATATACGCTTTTGTGCGCGAAAACATGTTTTGACAGATTTATAATAGCACATGCAATCGTAATTTGTAATTAAATGTTTTTTATTTTTTGCTTTTTTGCAAAAACGAAAAAAATTATTATGAGAGTTTTGCATAATGAACTTTGCGAATGTCATCCTGAGGCAAAGCCGAAGGATCTTAAGATTCTTCGCTGAGGCTCAGAATTATCACGCGATGTCCGCACCACAATAAACGAATAGTATGTCATCCTGAACATAGTGAAGGATCTTGCAGTCTCCGAGATGGAAAGATCCTTCACTACGTTCAGGATGACAAAAAAACGTTATTCATAGCAATGACAAATGGGGGTTTGGGAATTATGCAAAACTCTCAAATAAGAGGAG
>DHSK01000077.1:4482-9315 GCA_002408445.1 Syntrophomonas sp. UBA5288 | reverse complement strand
ATAAGTTCCTGGGGACAATAAGTACAATATATGCCAACTACTTTTTGGCCATCTTCCTTGGCGGTTTTGATTCGCATTAAATTAATCTCACGGACACGTTGAAAATCTTCGATCAGGTCTTCCTGCATAAATTCCTCTCCTTATAGCTTTCTACTTAATCAATTTACCATATATTTGATTATATTAAAAATAACTTTAGGTTATGATTGGCCGCCCTGCGCTTTTTCTTAACGATCTTTAAAAACTATATTTCCGTTGACTATTCATAAACTTTGAATTAATATGTCTATATATTAATAGACATATTACAGGAGTGTTTAGATATGGATAGTAACATAATGGCAAAGGCAACGTTTGAACAGCTTAAATGCGGGTTCACCGAGGATGACGATCATTATATCTGCTTGCTGTGCGGGAAAAAGATTGAGAAAGGAGTCATTTATCCCGAGGACGGTATTCTTTATGAAGCTGAAAAATACATGCGTATGCATATACAGGCCCAACATCAATCAGTATTTGCTTATCTGATTGATATGGATAAAAAAATTACCGGCCTGTCCGAACATCAGGCCAATCTGCTAAAACTATTTTACGAAGGTAAGAGCGATTCCGAAATCCAAAAGGAATTAGACATCGGCAGCAGTTCCACTATACGCAATCATCGATTCTCTTTAAAAGAAAAGGAACGTCAGGCTAAAGTATTTCTGGTGCTGATGGATCTCCTGCAGGATAAGATCAGCCATAAACATGCCCCGGATCAGGCCCCCGCCCCTGCCGGCACTGATAAACGCTATGCAATTACTGCGCAGGAGAGAGAAAAGATAATTAAAAAATACTTTTTAGCCGGTCCGGATGGGCCCCTAAAAACACTTAGTATGAAAGAAAAAAGCCGGCTGGTGGTCCTGGACCAAATTGCCGGGCGCTTTGAAGCCAGCCATATTTATAGTGAGAAAGAAATTAATTCAATATTAATGACCGCCTGCGAGGATTATATTACTTTACGCAGGTATCTGGTTGACTACGGATTTCTGGAACGTAAACCTGATGGCAGCCAGTACCGGTTAAAAAGTCATTTAACGGAAACGGAGGACTTGACCATGGATCAGAGAAAAGAATTGAAGCAGCAATACAAAGACCTGAAAACTGAAGCCGGTGTCTACCAGATTCGCAATACTGAAAACCAGAAGGTTTTTGTCATAGCTACCCCTAATTTAAGAACCATAAACGGCAAACATTTCGAATTGCAAACGGGGGGGAATACAAATAAGGAACTGCAGGAAGATTGGAACCGATACGGCGAAGAAACTTTTGCGTTTGAAGTGCTCGAAGTTTTAGAAGAACCGGAAGAAGGATTTTTCGATAAAAAGGATGCTTTAAAAAAGCTGGAACAAAAATGGCTCGATAGGCTCCAGCCCTATGGGGATCGAGGCTATAATAAAAAGAGCAAATAATCTGATTGGCAGAGTGATCCGCAGCCTTTCCTGCGGCCCGGCGTTAGAAACGGGCCGCAGGTTTTTTTATCAATATCATTTCCAGGCAAAGGGGTTATAGTTTATGCCCCGGTCGAAGGTATCAATCCCCTCGCTGCGCTTCAGACGGTTCACTACATAATAGGTAAGCGGTGTAGCCAGAATTTCATAGGCTACTTTCCAGCCGTACTGCACCAGAACCATGCCCCAGAATATGCCGGGTTCATATAGACCGCTGAAGGCGATGGACATAAAAACCACCGTATCGACTCCCTCGCCCACCAAGGTAGAACCTATGGTCCTGGTCCACAACCATTTTCCTGCCATTAACACCTTCATGCGCGAAAGTATGATCGAGTTGGAGAATTCCCCTACTAAATAGGCGACCAGCGAGGCCAGCACGATCCGCGGAGCAAACCCCAGAACCGTACGATAAGCACTCTCCTGCTCCCAGAACGAGGGACTGGGCAATGATACCACGAAGATAAACACCGCCGCCATGAGCAGGTTAGCTGCAAATCCCAGCCATATGGTAATACGCGCACGCCGGAATCCATATACTTCGGTCAAAACATCACCAAAAATATATGTAATAGGAAAAAGAAACAGATCAGCAGTAAGAGTCATCTTGCCCCAAGCAACCAAACGCCCGGCTACTATGTTGGTAATCAAAAGACAGGTTACGAATAGACAGGTTATGATAAGAAACGGGGTGGAAATCCTACTTTGAGAATCTTGTTGCATTACAATATTTCCTCCTTGTTTTTTTAGGCGGGTAGGCTGCGACCGCCATTATATATTTTTAACTATATTATTATGCCATAGATTGAGTTAGAATGACAGGGGTTAACCAAGTTCGGGCAGGAGGCTAAACCGTCCTCCTGCCCGACCCATCCTGTTTAGCGAACAGCCAGACCCTGCGCGCCAACTTTCGGCAGCCCGGTATCCTTAAATACCTGCAATCGGACGAGATGACCGTTGGTCCTGATACGGAAAACACTTATCGAACCTTCATTCCCATTCAGAACGTAAAGGTTTCCTCCCCGCTTGCTTACTCCGCTATCGATGGGAGCTGCGTTTCGGCTTAGTACGCTGCGGATGCTTTTTACGACCGCCAGCGTTCCATCCTTTTTGATACGGTAGAGGGTGATTGTACCGTTGCCGCCGGCGTTGGACGTATAGGCGAAATGTTCACGCGGGGAAGCTACCACCCAGCATGTCGCCAACTGTCTATTCAGTACAGAACCGCTAATGACTTTCAGCGTTCCATTTGCAGCTTCCTTATAAGATGACAGCGCATTAGGGCCTGCTTCCGAAACCAACAATAGACCTCGGGAAAGGAAAACGGAACCGAACGGTCCTGCGCCATTGGATTGGTTAACATAAGGACCGGTCAGGGTGCCGTTCCTATTCACACGAAATACGCTGAGATGGTTTTTATTTAGTTCGGAGACGATAATCTTATGGCCGTCAGGGCTGAATACAACACACGTCGGTTGGGCGTCTGTTCTGCTAAGTAAATGAGTAGAGCCTTTAATTCGGGAAAGCCGACCGTTCTTTTGTATGCGGAAACCTGTTACATTGGAAGCAAACTTATGGGTAGTGTTGCCCACATTGGTTACATATAGCAGGCTGCCGAACTGGCAGATACTGTTAGGTTTGACACCACCCGATGGGACCACGTTCACCAGGGTAAGCCTGCCACTGTTAGCCACCCGGAAACTGCTGATGCTATTGCTGCCTGCGTTTACGGCAAAGAGGAAGCCGCCACCGCGGGATAATATAAGAGATCCTTGTGACGCCAATGGGTCGACCTGCGCCTTTCCTGTGCCTCTCCCACCTGTCTCATAGGCCTTCACACGGGTCAACCTGCCATTAGCACCTCGGCGAAAAGCAATAACTTTATTTCCTGCTGCTGAATTTGTCATCGCATAAACCATTCCCACGAGCTTCTGCATTTTTTAATCCTCCTTTCCATATCGTATTGCGGCATTACAATACATACTATTCAAAGGAGCGATTCACGGTACCACTTAATGGCAAAAGAGATAGGATATGCAGACATAAATTATATAACGCTGCATAAAAGGTCCTGCCCCCAGCTTAAATATCCCTTATATGCTACAATCTACTTAATATAATTTTCTGATAAGAAGGCTGTTGTAATAATTCGTTGGTGTTAATTAGCCAGGAGAGATAAATATGGAGCACAAAAACAAAGAAACGCAGTTAACTAAAACTGAACCGGAAGAGTGGGAATGGAAGTTGGCCGATGAAGAACTGGCCCAGGCGCCCAGGAAAAAACGCTGGCCTTTCAAAATTGTGGCGTTGCTAATCATTCTGGGGTTTGCGGCAATTTCTTTTCCGGAACTTAAATTTATCCTGTCAAATCAACTGGATTTCCTGGCCGGCAATCAGAATCTCACCACCGATGAAATCGTCAAGAGGGCAAAACCGGCCGTGGTCAGCATTGAAGCCACCGTATGGGACGGCCCTTTCCGGTCGGTTCAGCAAGGAACCGGTTTCAGCATATCTCCGCAAGGAAAGATCATTACCAACCATCACGTAGTAAGCGGTTCCAAACAAATCAAAATCAGCTTCGGTGATGGACGGGTTTTTTATTCTGACAGCTTTACGGCAATCAAAGGAGTAGATTTGGCGACTATAGAATTGCACAGTTATAACCTGCCTGCAATTCCCATAGATAAGAAAGCCCCTCAAAGTGGTGAACAGGTTACCATAATAGGAAATCCGCTGGGTCTGGAGAAAATTGCGCAACGAGGAGAGGTAGGACAATACCACTTGAACAGCGACAACCAGACATCGATTTTTGACATAAATGTGCCTGCTAATCCCGGTAACAGCGGCAGCCCGGTTCTAAATGACCGTGGCCGGGTAATTGGCGTTGTTTTCGCCAGCAGCCAAATGGAAAACAACGGCCATACCGAAATCCGTGCCCTGGCCATACCAATACAAGCCGAAATGTAGCATGGGAACCAGCTTAGGCTAAACATCACTGGGAAGGGATGCATAACCTACTAATAACAGGGGTGAAATTATGGATATAAGTGATAAACAAGATAAAAACAAAATAGAAGAATATAAAAAAAATCCCATGATTAATTTTGCTGATTCAATAAACCGTTCAACGATAGGTGACTTAGGGAAGTTAGCCAAAGGAGACTGGCTTTCTAAGATCATCACTACAGTTATAATTATTGGAATATTATTTTTTCTTTTTAGATAGGTTAAATCATACTTATCAATAGAATATGTATCGCAACGCGGCTAATTTGAGAGTTTTGCATAATTCCCAAAAACCCATTTGTCATTGTTATGAATAACGTTTTTTGTCATCCTGAAC
>DHSK01000077.1:0-4166 GCA_002408445.1 Syntrophomonas sp. UBA5288 | reverse complement strand
TAATTATGCAAAACTCTCAATGTAAACGATGCAAAAAATATGCGCAAAAAGGCGCGTTACACCGGTCTAATCGGATGGCGGATGACGGTTTTCAATTTTGCCGCGTCGCATCTCCTGGGGTCGGACAGATAGTTCATTTCGGGAACGTCGACAATCACAGGTGTCCGGGGAGGCATGTAGTATTCCTTGTATTCTTTCTTGTAGTCGAAGGGCATAAGCAAAAGCACCTCTTTCCATCGTTGTTATATCTTCAGGCTTCGCAGATAGGCTTTTTGTTCGTCGCTGATTCGGTAACTCTCAATTGCCTTCTGAATGGTCTTGTTGTGCGTCCACTTTTCCAACCGCCGGTTCTGAATGATCGGCAGTGCGGCATCATATTGCTTGGCCAGCGCGGTGGCAAAGAACCAGGCAACCATCATTTTGACGTAGTATTCCTCCGTCTGCACCACAGCGACAAGCTCCAGGATTTCCGTCCGGAAGGCGTCGCCCAGATAAAAGCTCATCAGCATCTCAATTCCGAACCGGACCGTATAGGTCTGGCCGGATTTCAGCCAGCGCTGAATTTCCCCGTACAGCTCCGGCAGGTGCTTTTTGAACACCTTCGGGGACATCAGATCGCAGGTCGCCCAGTTGTCAACATAGGGAAGAAATTCCTCCAGCAGGCTGATCACGGTATCGTAATCCTTAACCTTTTCGATCAGAAACCCGTGCAGGTTGTTTTCCTCGTAATAGTCATGCGGGAGAAGCTTGAGAAATTCCCCGATTTCCGGTTCTCCGGAAAGCTCTTTGGCCAGCTTCCGCAATGCCGGGGTACGGACGCCAATCACGGTATCCGGATCCACCGTGGGGATCAGCTTGCAGTTAAAATCCTTATAGCCCAGGTCCTGCAGTTCAAACAGCTTGGCCTGAATCTTCGCCTGTATTTCATGCATTCGATCGTCTTCCTTTCGTATGGCGGTGATTTGATATTTCCACCCTACTTTAAAATAATCTCATCCGGAAAAGCTGTATTCCTGGATATATTCCACATCTTGTCAATATAAGCAGTAGTATAGACCTGTTCAATGTAGTGATAATAATATGCTCCTTTAGCCGTAAGATAATATACATTATTTCTTTTGACTATTAACCCGGTCTTTAAGCCCACCCATAATTCCAGGCCATACATTTGGTTAAGCGGCTTACCTATCAGTTCCTGAAACTTTTGCGGATGAATTTCCATGGCATAAGCATTCCAGAAAAGATAGTAAGCTGCTCTCTGCCTTAAGGTAAAGTCTATAGTGAGTGCGGTCGGAACTCGGTCTTGCTCAATTTTCCGGATATAATCATCCAGAGAAAAGGTATTAATTTTAAATTCCCGCCGCAATAAAGTTGCCGCCGAAACTCCAAAACCCAAATAACTATCTCGGGTGATTGATGAATATTTGCCCGTATTCTTTTGCGCAAAGGTCCAGACAGAGGTTCTTTCCCTTCCGGTTCTCCAGCAGTAATTAACGATACTGTTCAGCAGCTTCTTTTTTTCTTTCTCCGGCATTGGTCTGTAATCGTTGTCAGTAAAAGTGAAATCTATAAAGGGATAAGTTGATATTTGGGTGGCCCCGTTGGAAAAAGCCTCTTCCATATCCTGCAGCAATATATCTTCTGTTTGTCCGGGTAAAGCAAATATTAGATCAACATCCACTACGTCAAAATCGACCTTTTGCACCAGCCGTAGCCTGGCCGCAAAATCAGTATTCTTTCGGCCTAAAACTGAGATGCTTTCCTGGTGAAATGATTGAATACCGATGCTCACCATCGTAACCCCGGCTCTTTTGATTTGAACTAAAGCTTCCGGATTTATATCATCGGGATGAAGTTCCATCCCGATACCCTGTTGGATGACAAAATATTTCTTCAAGCAGTCGATGATGTCTTTTAAATCGTCCAACATCAAAGCCGGGGTTCCACCGCCAATGTACAGACTGGTTACTTTCTTTTTTGTTTTCAACCGGGACCCTGCTATTTCAATTTCTTTTAAAAGGGCCAATTTATACTTTTCAGCAGTTTCACGGTGGTAAACAACTTTGCAATAGGGACAAAAGCTGCAAAGACTGCGGCAAAAAGGAATATGGACATAAAGCCCCATTTCCGGCTCATCGGCATAATCCAGATAATTGCTGGATTTATTTTTGAAAATGAACGGTTGGAAAGAACGGGTCAGGCATATACGCAGCAATGAAGTAATTAACATACTTTTGACTCTCCTAAATGTATTTGAGATAAGTTCTGAGCATATCAAGGATTACTTTAATATGTCCGCTAAATACTAAAGCATATTCGGCTACAAAGAAATAGCCGCAGCTATCACATAGATTTTCAATTTCAATACATCTTCCGCAAACGAATTGGTGTCCATTTTCCATCACCACACACTGGTAACATGGCCTGGGGAAGGTATTTTCAATAAGATAAGGAAAGGCACTTTTCAAATTAAAGATGGGATATCCTTCTTCCAGCAACTCGGAAATCTGATTACAGCAGATTTGTTTTTCATTCCTGGACAGGATTAGTTCTTCCGTATGAGGATACGGGGTATGAAAATTAAAAGAAACCGCCCGGATATTTTTTTGCTTTTTAGCGATATCACCAACTACCCGAATATCATTCCGGTTGATTTTATTTATCGCCATATAGATGCAAATATTGGCCGAAGGCGCATTCTCAACATTATTTATAATGGTATCAAATGTATTCCCGCGAATTATATTATGGTTTTCTCTGCCGCCATCGAGGCTTAGCAGAATCATATCCGCCTCCGGCAGATCCAGGCTAATTGTACCGTTGGTCACTACAACAACAAGTAAAAAGCCCATACTTTTAGCTTCTATTACTAGATCCCGGAGCGTTTTTTCCCTATCCTTCCATAAGAAGGTTTCTCCGCCGCAGAAGAACAGTATACGAATACCCTCCCGGTAGAGCTTTTCCATATCCTCTTTAATTTGCAGATAGGGATAAATCACCGACGTTATATTATTGACCGCGCAATGCTTACAGGAAAGATTGCACTTGTCCGTCAATATGACTGTTCCTAAAATAGGTTTCTTTCTGTGCCAAAGGATGGTGCTGAGGCCAAATGCGGAAAACTGCAACAATGTGGATAACTTCATTAATTTCTCCTCATTTTTTCAATGAAATGTATGCTAGTTCTAGTTAAAAACCAATTCTCTAGTGATAGTAATCAATTCCATCAGACCGGCACAAATCCCTGCCACTAAATATAAATGATATTGAGGATGATTTATATAAAGAGCACTGAAATTTGAAAATGTGCAAAAGAAGCAGATAAACTGGAATTCATAAGGAATAAGAAAAAACAGCTTTTAGTTTTTTGCCTAAAAGCTGTTTTTTGATGTGTTACGCTATACGCCTTTCATTTTCAAACTGGCAAACGGATAGAAATTTTTATTCATACTCGCATGTAATTCCCCGCGCAGGTCGGGATGCGCTATAGCGATTAATTCTTTGGCCCGTTCCCGTCTGGTTTTATTTCTCAGATTAGCGATTCCATACTCGGTAATCACATATTGCGCATAAGTCCGGGGTACAGTAACCGGGCTTCCTAAAGGCAGTTCAGGAACAATGCCGGAAACCAGGCTATCCTTCATTTTTCTGGCTGCATTCAGCAAGGTGATTCCTTTGCCGCCCGGTGACCAATAGGAACCTATCATAAAGTCCAGTTGGCCCCCGGAGCCGCTTATCTGCTGATGTCCCAGGCCTTCTGAATTGATTTGACCGCTTAAGTCCACCATTAAGGCCATATTCATTGCCACCATATTGGGATGTTGAGCGATAAAAACAGGACTGTTGGTGTAGGACGCCGGGTAGATCTCACAGGATGGATTGAGCCTTACATAATCGTACATATCCTTATCACCCATACAGAATGTTGCTACCGTTATTCCTTTATGAATGGGTTTTTTCCGGTTAGTAACTATGCCTTTTTCGACTAGATTCTGCAAGCCAATTGGAAACATCTCAGTAGTAACGCCCAGGTCCTTTTTCCCCTCCAGACCGCTCACTACTGCCTCCGGAATCCCTCCAATGCCCATTTGAATTGTATCTCCGTCATTAATTAACTCCAGTACATATTTAGCAATAGTCTTTTCTGTTGCCGATGGTTCACCTCG
>DHSK01000034.1 GCA_002408445.1 Syntrophomonas sp. UBA5288 | reverse complement strand
TTGCCGCCTTTGGCCAGTAAGTGACCATGACCGCGGTGGGTACTGGTAATGTAATCTTTGTCGTTAAGATTGGCACAAACACCAGTTGCAATTGCTTCCTCACCCAGATAAAGGTGAACAAAGCCGGGTATTTTGCCTGCAGCAAAAAGCTCAACCGCTTTTGTCTCAAAGGCTCTAATGGTAGACATTGTCTTGTAAAAACTGAGTAATTGATCTTTCTTAAGATCCATTCAAAGTTCCCTCCTTTTCTTTTTGGGGTGAGCCCCGAGTAACTATTTATTTGCCTTAACTCTGTCCGCTGTAAAACGATGCCAGAGATTCAGCACATCACCTGGGAGAAACGATAATTTTTATATTGGTATCTTTGTGGTTTACCAGTTCATCGAACCCTTTGGCTATGATATCATCCAAGCCAATTTTCCCGGTAATCATGGCCTCGGCATTAAGCCGGCCATCGTTGATCATACTTATAACCGGGGCAAATTCACCGGTGTAAGCCAGTGACCCTTTGATTTCCCTTTCGGTAAAGACCAGATCATTAAAATGCAGTGAACTCGGTCTTTCAAAAATTCCAACCGGTACCGCTATCCCTCTTCTGCGCGTACAGGCTACCGAAAGTGGTCCTGTTTTTTCACCGCCTACACACTCGATGGTAACATCAGCCCCAATACCGTCGGTCAACTTATATACTTCAGCTACCGGATCACAGACTGCAGGGTCAATAACTGCTGTAGCACCTAACTTTTTTGCAAACTCCTTACGGGCTTTGGCCATTTCAATTACGATGACCTGTTTTGCTCCGGCTGCTCGGGCGCATTGCAGTGATGCCAAACCAATGGTCCCGGCACCGATAACTACGACATTATCACCTGCTATAACAGGTGCTCTGCGCACAGCATGCATGCCAACCGCCAGCGGTTCTACCAGTGCGCCTTGTTCATCCGTCATTGAATCCGGCAGGTGGTAAAGGGTATAAGCGGGAACGTTGACATAACGCGCAAACGCTCCGTCATTCGCCAAACCGGTAAATGCCAGTTTTTCACAGGCGGAATATTCCATTCTCTTGCACCAGTAGCACTCCCAGCAAACCTGGCAGGCATCGGGGGCTACCCTGTCTCCTACCTTAAAATCCTTAACACCTTCGCCTACTTCCACAATTTTCCCTGAAAACTCATGACCTAGAATAAGCGGTGCTGTTGCACCTGTAAGTGGATGTGGTTCGTTTACCGGAATAAAAATGGGGCCAGCCAAATACTCATGCAAATCAGAACCACATATTCCACACCAGGCAACTTCGACTTTTACCCAACCGGGCTGTGGTGTGAGCGGTTCCGGGACGTCGACTACTCTTACATCTTTCTGTCCATACCATACTGCAGCTTTCAAAAATGGCAATCTCCTTTCTTTATTTCGCGGTATTACGTACGATGAAGTCCATGCTTGCTACTTGTCAATGTAAACGGTAAGGGCTGCCACAGCTACAACAATAGTGTCCCCCTCACCTAATTCCGGCAAATAGAGACCACGTACGGAGAGTCCTCCACCTACAACTTTCAAATCCACTGTACCGAACGGTACTGCCCGCAGCACTTCTTCACGCTTAATAGTTTCCGGATGCGGACAGGCAATTTTCAGTTCAATATACATTTGATTGGGATCAGTGAAATTCATAATATCAAATAGTCCGCACAAGCAACTGTGCGATACGGCATCTTTAATTGCTTTTTGAGCCGCCTTGGTAACATCACCACCATGTAAATCAGCACCAGTACCAATTTCTACTATATAGCGCTGCCGGGCCAATCTGTTCCACCTCCATTAAGAATAAATTAGTATGTACCGGTATTCTGTATTACATTTAAAGCAATTACTGTGCCAACCCGGTCACTATTGCCCGGATACCGGTTTAATGGGATTAAGCATTTTAATCTGTTGACAGAAGTGTCCATGTTTGCCAAATTTAAATTGAATGTGTTATATAACTGTCACATTTTTGTTAATATTGACATGGTATAGAAACAGAAACATTACAACTGTTTAACAGGTTTCCCCATGATCCAATATTTTATTTTTAAAAATAGGATAAAAACGGGAAAGCGGATAAAAAAAAACCGGTAAAGCGAAAAATTCTTCATTTACCGGTTTTATTATTATTGTAGTGCTGCCGTCTTAATTTCGAATACTGTAATCGTGCATCTTGCGGTATAAAGTATTGCGTGAAACTCCCATTTCCCGTGCCACCTGGCTTACATTTCCTCCGTGTTGGGTCAGTAGATCCATAATATGTTCGCGTTCAGCCAGCGCTTTTACTTTCTTGCGGTTCTGGCGGCAAACTGCTTCACCCGTCTTTATACTGCGGTGAGAAGGCTGATTTAAATTCTGGCCCGGCAAGAGGGATAATAAATGTTCTGCGGTTATTGCATCACTTTCAACGGTGCTCATAATTCTTTCCACAATGTTTTGCAGTTCACGTACATTTCCGGGCCAATCATATTGCTTTAATAATGTCATCGCCTCATTATCAACCGATTTGAAAGACACATTCCATTCAGTGGCTATTTTAGCTTTAAAATAATTAAAAAGCAGAGGTATATCTTCCCGTCTTTCCCGCAAAGGCGGAATCCTGATAGACACTACATTCAAACGATAAAACAAATCGCGCCTGAAGTTGCCTTTTTCAACTTCTTCCTCCAAGTTTTTATTAGTAGCACATATTATTCGTACATCGACTGCCGTAACTTTGTCTCCCCCGATACGTACAACTTTTTTATCCTGCAGTACCCGCAACAGGGTTACCTGTTGATCCAGGGGCATATCCCCTATTTCATCCAAAAACAGTGTCCCGCCCGATGCCAGTTCGAATTTACCCGGGCGCCCGCCTCTCCTGGCCCCGGTGAAAGCACCTTCAACATAACCGAAAAGTTCGCTGGCGATTAACTCACGCGGTATGGCTCCGCAATTTACCGCTACAAAGGGACCCCGACGGCGTAGTCCCCTGTTATGGATAGACTGTGCGAAAATTTCTTTACCGGTGCCGCTTTCTCCTTCCAGCAATACATTATAAATTCCCCCCGCTGCCGCCGAGGCCAGTTTAAGAATATTGGTGATTTCTTCACTGGTCCCAATAATATCTTTAAAATGGAACGAAGCCTGAGCCCCACTATATCTGTTGACCAGTTTCTGCATCTTTTGGGCCGGCCGGAGAAATATAACCGCACTATCAATCTCCCCGTTATCATCAGTAATGGGAGTACCGGAAGAAAGGCAATAAGTCTTGTTTTCGTCCGTAGACAACAAAACCTCGACATCATTATATGGTTCATTATTAGATAGTAACCGGCTTACAACCTCGTCCCGGACCAGTTCTTTTATATGGTTGCCCATTATTTTACCGGTCTCATATCCAATTATCTCTTTGGCAACCGGGTTTATCCCGGTTATCACCCCTCGGTAATCAAGCGTAATTACACCATCAGACATAATTTTTATCACATTTTTTAAACGAATATTGGCTACCTTCAATTCATGATTTTTTCGCTGGACTTTCATTTGTTCCTGGATAGCCTCGACTGCTGCCACAACCATCCCCAGGCTGTGCAGGTGCGTCATCTCCGAAGGCCCTGACAAATCCAATATTCCAAGCAGCATGCCATTCTCATCCAAAATAGGAGCAGCGGAACAGGTCCATGAATGATGTTTTTGACAGTAATGTTCGGCTGCCGAGGTTTGGATAGGTTTGCTCAGTACCAGAGCCATACCTATAGCATTGGTGCCGACTTCTTCTTCCGTCCAGAGTGCACCCGGGATAAAATTCAAGTCGGAAGCCTGAAACAAGGTTTGAGAATCACCGAAAGTTTCAAGGATATACCCTTCATTATCAGTAAGCATAACAATAAAGCCCGAACCCTTGACGAATCTATACAGATTAGTCATAAAGGGTCGGGCTATATCAATCATATGACGGTGACGCCTGATTAAAGCCGCCACTTTTTCCTGGGGAAGAATATTATTGCAGACCCCGCCATACGGGTCAACTGCTGCATTTTTACTTCTTAACCACGACGATGCTATGTCCGAATCTAAGGAATCATCCAAATCTCCCGTAGTAATAAATTTCTCCCATATTTTCTTAACCTTAAACAAATCCATATTACCGCCTATCATCACTTTAACCTCCTATATGTAAAGTTAAATGAATCAAATAAGTACATATACCATTATTATAACGTAATTAATGTCATAAAAGTGTTTAATGTGTCGTTTTTCTACTGCAAATAATTTACAAAAATAGCCCGGGCTTCGATTTTACTTGAAACCCGGGCCTGCCCAATTATTTAATTTATTTTAATCCTGCCCTGCCTATTTTCTCATTGAACTTAATCAAAGTCGGATCACAAATGACCGGACGGGTAAATAGCCGGGCATCCTCTGATTTTTTAAATTCAGGTCTTCTCTCCTCCAAGTTATCTTGCTTTATACCACTTATCCGGATCTGCAAATCCTCCGCCAAAGCGG
>DHSK01000029.1 GCA_002408445.1 Syntrophomonas sp. UBA5288 | reverse complement strand
GGAAGAAACCGAGGGGCGCAAAGTATATGAAGCAGCTGGGCAGTTAAAATCTTTATTTGAAAATATTCCTGTTGAAGCCCTTAAAGATATTGAAAGGGATAGCGGCGGGGAAGTCATACCGTCGTTGGCTAATGTTTTGCGGATGCGTAAACCGGTAGTCATTGTGGATGAAGCTCATAATGCCCGGACATCGTTATCTTTTGAAACTCTGGCACGTCTAAGTCCCTCCTGTATTATTGAATTTACTGCTACTCCGGACGTTGAGACCAATCCCAGTAATGTACTTTATACCGTATCGGCGGCAGAACTTAAGGCAGAAAACATGATTAAGCTCCCCGTCCTTTTGGAAACAAAGCCGGATTGGAAAACTGTGCTGGATGATGCTATTAGTACCAGGGTCAAACTGGAGGAGATTGCTCATCAGGAGCGGTCTGAAACTGGTGAGTATATTCGCCCGATATTATTGATACAAGCCGAAGCCAACCGGACCGGCCAGGAACGCATAACCTGGGATGTTATTGAAAAAACACTTTTGGAAGACCATCGGATTTCTGCCCAGCATATAGCTGTTGAAACCGGTAACCGGCGAGACCTGGAGGGTATAAATATCCTGGATGAAAGCTGTGAAATACGCTATATAATAACAGTTAAAGCTCTAAAAGAAGGCTGGGATTGCCCTTTTGCTTATGGATTATGCTCTGTGGCAGAATTAAGATCATCTACAGCAATTGAACAAATCATTGGACGGGTGCTGCGTTTACCCGGAGCCAAGCCAAAGAACCATAAGGATTTGAATATGGCATATGCTTTTTCTTCCTCCGATAATTTTGGAACTGTAGCCAGTGCATTGGCTGATGCTATGGTACAGAATGGCTTTGAACGTCAGGAGGCTAAGGATCTTATTAAACAACGTAGCAACTATAATCAGCCGGAATTGGGGTTCGTACCTACTCCTTCTCCCCATTCTCCTATGCAGGTCACACTTGCGGAGGCACCGGATTTTAAACTGTTATCAGACGATACCATAAGTAAGATAACTTATGATCATGATACTGGTACGCTAACAATGAACGATTTACTTGATGAAGAGGAAAAGCAGGAGTTAAAGCACGCAGTGATCGGTGAGGGAGCTCAAAAAGCCTTACAGCAGTTGTTCCATACTGCGGAACAATATAACCTCATATTGGAGTCGGAGAAATCACCGGCAGAGCGAGGAGAAATATTATCTGTTCCGGTGTTGGCCATACAACAAGGAGGTCTTTTCGAACCGGTTGAGGATACTCACTTTCTTGAGATTCCCTGGGAATTATCAAAGTGTGATTCCAGCCTGGATCAAGAGATGTTTCCTGAACATGAGAATGCGGGACAATACGGTGAAATTACGGTTACTGACACGGGGCGTGTTCAGACTAATTTTATAGCTGCATTGCAAGAGCAAATGGCTCTCTTCGTTGCTGATCATGGATGGGAATTACCTACATTGGTTTTATGGTTGGACCAAAAGATACCACATCCAGACATTAATCCGGATGATGCGCAAATATTTTTGACCCGGATGCTCTCATATCTAACTGAGAAAAGAGGATTTAGCTTTGACCGCCTTATTAAGGAAAAATATCGCCTGCGTAATGCCGTAGCGCGCAGAATTGAACAACATCGCCAGGAGCAACGTAAGAAAGGATGGCAGCAAGTGTTGTTCTCTAATGACGCTTTGCCTTTAGTTGTATCCCCAGAGATTGCTTTTTCGTATAATTCCGATCCCTACTCATATCCTTGTAAAACCAGATATCAGGGACGCTATCAGTTTCAAAAACATTATTATCCAGTAGTAGGCGAGCTAAAATCGGATGGCGAAGAATTCGAATGTGCTCAGTTTATAGATACGCTACCGGAAGTGAAATACTGGGTGCGTAACCTGGAACGGCAGCCGGAACATTCTTTTTGGCTGCAGACCTCTACCGATAAGTTCTATCCTGATTTTGTGGGCCTCTTAAATGATGGCCGTTGCTTAGTTGTGGAGTACAAAGGTGCTCATCTTTATGACAATGAAGATTCAAAAGAAAAGAAATTACTAGGCGAGCTGTGGGAATCCAAGAGTGGCGGCACGTGCCTCTTTGTAATGCCGACGGGGAGAAATTATGAGGAGATACGAAATAAATGCTTAATTTAGAAGGAAGCTGATTTATAGGGAGGGGGATATAATTTGAAGACCACCACTAACGGACCTCAGACAATTGGACAGATTTCAATGTATTTTAAACATGGAGATTTATTTTTATCACCAGAAGAGTATCAACGGGAAAATGCCTGGGATCTAAAACAGAAGAAACTTTTAATTGATTCAATCTTTACTGGTTTTGACATTCCGAAATTCTATGTATGGAAAATTGATCAACGAACTCTTAGTCATGGATATCCAGATGGTGATATGAAAAAATATTACAAAAAGCTTTTGGAAAAGAAAAGAGTTGAAAACGATGAGGATGATCCTTACGTTTATGAAGCGGTTGATGGACAACAACGAATTCGTACAATTTTAGAGTATATGGGTATTAACCCTCCTAATAATAA
>DHSK01000091.1:1920-5770 GCA_002408445.1 Syntrophomonas sp. UBA5288 | reverse complement strand
GCACGGCTATATAGATGGTCTATCTGGGGACGCGCCCAGTATCCCACCGTGTCGGGAAAAGCCATAGCTGCCGGTACCGCCAGTATCACGAACAATAAACTCATTAAAATTATGTAAAATAACCGTTTCATAGGAATCCTGCTTTCAACGTGTTATCAAGAACGTATGTATAAAGGGTTTACATGTCATCCTGAACTTTAGTGAAGGATCTTTCCCCTTGCGAAGCGGGAAGATCCTTCGGCTTGGCCTCAGGATGACAATTACCGGGCGAGGCCGTGCATGACGAGGTCGGTTAACTGGACAGAGACTTCGGTCGGGTCGATTTGCCAGTTTTCCAAGCCTAAGGGGACCCAGAGGGAATGTAATACCCCGCTGACCATTAAAACCGCCAGATTTACATCCACGTCCTTTATTTCGCCACGATCAATTCCTTCCTGAATCAATGCCTTCATATGTCCCTCTTTCTGTTTATGTATTTTAAATGACCATTCTTTCAGTTCCTGGTCAAAAAAGTCATTTTGAAACATGATCTTTGTTAATTCTCTGTTCTCATGACAGAATTTGAGATGCGATTCGAACATTAGCCGAATTTTTTTCCTTAACGAGAGTTGCTGCAATTCTTCGTTGCTCATGCTGTTATAGTACGCTTCCACGCCGGTTTCCAGCATTTCCTGGAATAACTGCAGCTTGCTGCTAAAGTATTCGTAAATAGTTCCCTTGCCTATGCCTGCAGCCAGGGCAATTTCCTCCATACGGGTATTGTGGAAGCCTTTCCGGGAAAACACCTGTATGGCTGATGCGATGATGATGTCTCTTTTTCCTGCTTTAGTTCTTGCCTCTTTCATGTGTTTATTCCCCCGAGATAAAATATTAGTGTCTTCGTGTAAACTCCGCACCGGGCCTGGTTTATTACGGATATTAGCAATAGAGCGGAGGCTGAAGCCTCCGCTGCATGTAATTATGAATTTTATATATTGCTTTCCGGTGTTATCGGCGCCTCTTTGTCTCTCCCATCCTTAAATTTCCGGCTGATTTTCTGTCCCCAGTCATCAAACAAACTGTAAACGACCGGCACCAGCACCAGGGTTATGAAGGTGGAAACAATCAGGCCTCCGATGATTACCGTCGCCAGTGGCGCTCCATATTCAGCTCCCTCTCCCAGACCCAGTGAAAGCGGCAGCATGGCCAGAATAGTGGCAAAGGCAGTCATCAGAATCGGTCTTAACCTGACCCGGCCCGCTTCTATAATCGCCGAATTGCGTTCCATGCCTCTCTCGCGCAACTGTTTTAAATAATCAACCAAAACGATGGCATTGGAAACAACAATACCGACCAGCATGATCAGACCGATAAAGGCAGGTACACTGAAGGACCTCCCGGTCATCAACAGCCCCAGTACCACTCCGATTAGGGCTGTAGGAATCGAGAACATGATAACAAACGGGTTGAAAAACGATTCATACTGGATAGCCATAACAGCATAAACCAGAATGATAGCCAGAATAAGGGCAATGCCCAAACTGCCGAAACTATCCATCATGTCCTGATTTTCGCCTTCGTAGGTTACGGTATAACCTGCCGGCAAATTCATCTCGTTAACTTTGCTCTGTATATCCTTGATAACTGAATTCAGGTCACGGTTCAACAGATAAGCATTGATCTCGGCTTTACGCACCTGGTCCTCCCGGTCGATCTGGACCGGACCCTGGGCCAGTCTGAAATCAGCTACCTGGGATAACTTCACTACATTTCCGCGCGGTGACAAAATGGTCAAGTTCTCTAAAGAAGCCAGATCTTCATGACCCTGGGGAGCATAACGCACCTTGACATCAACTTCGTCGCCCTCCACCTTGTAACGGGTGGCCACGGTACCGTTCATGGCATTTCTGATTTCAGAAGCTACCTGCATCGGGGTCAAGCCATAGCTGGAGGCACGCAGGCGGTCAACTTCGACCTGGATCTCCGGATTCCCGTCCGCAACTGATGAACTAACCTCTCGTGTTCCCGGTACACTTCTCACAATATTGGCTACCTGAGTGGATAAATTCTGCAATTGCTGTAGATCATCCCCACGAATCTGGACATTTACCGGTCCGGCGGTGCTGCCGCCCATAGAGGTGGCATCCATGGTATTGACCTTAATCTTGGCGCCGGCCACATTTACCAGCTTGTTGCGGATTTCTTCGGCAATAGTATCTACATCTTTATCACGTTTACTCCGGTCTACCAGTTTAATATAAAGGGTCGCTTTATCTGTTTCAGAACCGCTGGATAAATAGTTCCCCGAACTGCCCACACTGGTGTAACGGGTATATACTTCCGGAATTTCGCCCACTTCTTTTTCCACCTGGTCTACAATCTCATCTGTATTTTCAAGTGTACTTCCTTTATCAGTCTCGATGTTAATGGAAATCTCGCCGGAATCCATTTTGGGTATGAATTCCGCTCCCACCAGGGGAGTCAGGGCTATAGACACAATCATCAGCCCGGTTACGCTCAAAATAATAATCTTGCGATGGCCCAAAGACCAGTGCAGAAGAATTTTGTAACGTTCTCCCAGATTATCGATCCAATGACCGAAGCTGTCCATAATTTTACGGGTACGGCCGGTACCCAGGTTAATTTTTTCCATAGCCCGGTCAGTCAGCATACGTGAAGACATCAAGGGGATAACCGTCAAAGCCACCGCCAGGGATGCCAAAATGGCAAAGCTGATGGTAAGAGCCATCGGTTTAAAGAGAATCGACGCCAAGCCTTCCGTAAACATAATAGGCAAAAATACCGCAATAATGGTCAGAGTAGCGGCAATAACCGCGTTGCCGACCTCCGAGGCCCCTGTTATAGCCGCCTCCATCGGTGGCATGCCCAAACTTCGATGCCGGTATATGTTCTCAAACACCACGATGGAATCATCCACTATCCGGCCTACCCCCAAGGCCAGACCCCCCAGGGTAATCAGATTCAGTGTACTATGATTAAAATACATTAATACAAAAGCCGCCACTATAGATAAAGGAATTGATGTGAAAATAATAAAGGTGCTGCGAATATTGCGCAGGAAAAACAGGAGAACCACGACCGCCAGCAAAGCTCCTTCAACGATCTGCTTTTTGGTGGTGTTCAAGGAGTCTCTAATAAAAGACGACTGATCCATGGTGACTTTCATGGTCAAATCCACATTATATTCTTTTCCCAGCTCAGCAATCTGTTGCTTAATCGCCTCACAGGCTTTGACCGTATTGGCATCGGATTGCTTCATGCAGGCAATACCTACTGCATCCGTCCCGTCTACCCGGGTCATCTGGGTATTCTCTTTATACCCGTCCTTAATAACCGCAATATCGCGTAAGTACACCGTATTGCCCGTGGTAGTGGTAATAGCTACATTCTTGATATCGTCCACCGATTCAAACTGCTGCAGGTTGCGGACAAAATACTGCCGTGGTCCTTCCACCACCTTGCCGCTGGACATGTTGAAGTTCTCCGCCTGCAAAACCTGGTTAACCTGCGACAAAGACAGCCCGTAATTTTCCAATTTGACCGGGTCAACTTCTACCTGTACTTCCCTTTCCTGTCCTCCGGTAATGTATACGGAGGCCACCTCAGGAATACGTTCCAGGCGCGGCTGTAAAACATCTTCGGCCATGGCCTGGATCTGTCCCATGCTCATTTCTTTACTGGTGATACCCATCTGCATAACCGGCATCATAGTAGGATCCATTTTTACCACCAGCGGCTTATCGACTCCATCCGGCAGGTAGGCATCAATAAGTCCAATCCGCTCCCGAATTTCGGTGGTGGCATTATCCATGTCGGTTCCCCAGTTATACTGGATAATAATAGTGGAACT
>DHSK01000091.1:0-1718 GCA_002408445.1 Syntrophomonas sp. UBA5288 | reverse complement strand
TCCGGCCCGGCCCCGTTATAGCTGGTAATAACTGCCGCCACCGGTAATTTCATTTCCGGGTAAAGGTCAACCGCCATCCTGGACAGGGTGAAAAATCCCAGAATTATAACTACCGATACCAGAATAATCATGGTAACCGGACGTTTGACTGCCAAGTTGACTATTTTCATTATTTGGCCCCCCCGGTAACAACCCTTACCAGAGTTCCGTCGTTGACCAGAGTATTGCCTTTAACTATGACGGTCTGTCCCGCCTTCAAGCCTTTAGTCACTTCTATATAACGGTCATTTTTGATCCCGGTCTGTATTTCGACCGAACGGGCACGTTTGTTTTTATCCACCGTATAAACAATAGTACGGCCATTCTGGGGAAGTACGGCACTGGCCGGCACACACACTACCTGGCTCTTGCTTTCCGTTGCGATTTTCACTTCGGCAAACATGCCGGATTTTATCTTACCCTCCTGATTGGGCAGGCTTACTTTAACTAAATAGTTGCGCTTCTCCGGATCAGCTACACTGGCAATGCTTTTAACCACACCCTTGAAAGATTGATCGCTGACCTCTTTTACCAGCACATCTACCGGACTTTCCGGTTTTATAAAACTGACATCGGATTCACTCACCATTACCTGCACTTCCAATTCCGATACATCGGTTACTATGGCCGCCGGAGAGGCAACATTGGCCGTATCACCCAGAGATAGGCTAACAGTTCCTACTACTCCATCGATAGGTGAGGTCAGAGTACATTTATCCAGCTGGCTCTGCGCTGCCTGCAGTCCGGCCTGGGCCTGCGCAATAGTTGCATCGGCGGTACCGGCCACCAGAGATTCATACTGGGAGCGGGCTGCTTCCAACTGCTGGGCTGAAGCAGCTCCGGCTTCATATAGCTTTTGAGTCCGTTCATAGGCAGACCGTGCTGTTTCCGCCGCCACGTCATTGGCCCGTTTGCTGGCTTCAGCCATAGTTACTGCCGCTTCGGCCTGCTTGATGCCGGCCTGAAAATCACTGTTGTCCAGAGTGACCAGGGTCTGCCCGGCCCTGACCCGGTCTCCGGCCTTCACATATATCCCGGTAACCCGGGCCGCAATCTTGGGCATTATGTATACTTCGTTCTTACCCCGCACGGTCCCGGCATAACTTTCGTTTTTAGCTATGTCCTGGATGCCGGCCTCTGCTGTTCTGACACTTAGTTCCGTTTCCTTTACAACCTCTTTTTCCTTGCCGCACCCGGTCACTACCAACGATACCGTGAAAAGCAAGCATAACAAGAGGCAGATGGGCCTCCTTTTTCTGTTCACAAAATTCCCTCCTGCACCATTCTAAAAATACCGACCCGCCGGTCGGCTATAGTTGAATTATACAGTTGGAGCAAATTGGGAGTCAATAGGAATATGGGAATGGGGAAATAATTAGACACAGTCAGTGCTCATCCTGAACAAGTCACTGCCATCCTGGGCTATCACTGTCATCCTGAGCTATCACTGTCATCCTGAGCTATCACTGTCATCCTGGGCGTTAGCGAAGGATCTTTCAATCTCTGAGTTGGAAAGATCCTTCGCTATCGCTCAGGATGACATAAGGCAATTTCCCGCAGGAGGGACCTCAGGGCCGGGGCGTGTTTTACGATGCTATCCGCTGCACCGGCCTACGGTATTACCTTTACACGCACCAAACCTTGGCCCGGGTTGGAGCTGCCGGTCAGGAGCCAGTACT
>DHSK01000062.1:99629-101246 GCA_002408445.1 Syntrophomonas sp. UBA5288 | reverse complement strand
ACTGTCGGCTCCGATATAATTGCGAATCTGCTCCGTATCCATAGTATTAGCGATCAATTCCTCCCGGCGGGAAGTATCTATGCCATAATAACAGGGGTATTTGGTGGGAGGTGACGAAATTATAAGATGCACTTCCTTGGCCCCGGCTTCCCGCAGCATATTTACGATCTGTTTACTGGTGGTTCCCCGGACTATGGAATCGTCTACCATGATAACTCGTTTCCCGTCCACCACCTCTTTATTAGGATTGAGTTTGATTTTTACCCCCAGTTCACGCATCTGCTGGGTGGGCTGAATGAAGGTACGTCCGACATAACGGTTTTTCATCAGTCCTTCTTCAAAAGGCAGATTGGCCTCCTCGGCATAGCCCATGGCAGCTGCCGTACCGGAATCGGGCACCGATATGACCAGATCGGCGTCTATTTTGTTCTCCCGCGCCAGCTGCCGGCCCAATTCCCGGCGGGCCAGGTATACATTTATATTATCAATAGTACTGTCGGGGCGGGCAAAGTAAATATATTCGAAAATACAGTGGGCGGTGCGGGGAGAGGCCACCACCTGCAAAGACCGGATTCCGTTTTCATCTATCACCACGATCTCTCCGGGTTTTACATCGCGTACAAATTCAGCTCCGATGGTATCCAGAGCGGATGATTCGGAAGCCAGTACATAATTTCCCTGCAGATTCCCCAGGCACAGGGGGCGTATGCCCATTTGGTCACGGACCCCTATCAGTTTATCTTCCGTCATTATAACCAGAGCAAAAGCACCCTTCATGTCTATCATGCATTTGCCCAGAGCATCTTCCAGTTTATCCTGGGAATAGCGCGCCAGCAGATTAGCCACTATCTCTGTATCCGTGGTGGTCTGGAATACCGACCCATAGGTAGCAAGCTGTTTTCTAAGTTCTACCGTATTGATCAGGTTACCGTTGTGAGCCAGTGCCACCATACCCTTAAGGTAATGAAAAACCAGGGGCTGGGCGTTTAGCGGGCCGCTTTCGCCGGTAGTGGAATAGCGTACATGTCCAATAGCAATATTGCCCTTAAGCTTCTGAATGTCCTCCGGCTGAATAACTTCCGACACCAGTCCCATATCTTTTTTAAGCTCAATCCGGTGACCATTGGAAACAGCAATGCCGGCACTCTCCTGACCCCGGTGCTGCAGTGCATAAAGACCATAAAAAGTCGTCCGCGCCGCGTCGGCCTCCGTAGCCTTCCGGTTATAATAGATGCCGAAAACGCCGCATTCATCGACCAGTTTATCATTTATTTCATCATACATCTTATACCCTCCTCCCAAATTGCCAAGGCTTCTGCCATTAAGTTAACCTTTTCACCATTTGTATAATAGTTCATATCCTCTCGGAAGATAAAACCTCTTTGCGGTCTTATGTTTTGAAAATTGCGCAAATCTCATAGTCCGCAGCCTGCCCTACCTCCCCGACATTAGAAGTGGGCCTCAGGGCAGGGTTTTCACACCATACTATAAAGTAGATTATGCCGGATTGGGGGCAAAATTCAGCGTCTAGTTTTCGTATTAACAGCCCATGCCCAGAGGACACAACCACCAATAAAAATGCGTCACCCTGAGTGTTAACGAAGGATCCTTCCCTTG
>DHSK01000062.1:74716-99497 GCA_002408445.1 Syntrophomonas sp. UBA5288 | reverse complement strand
AGAATGACAAGAACAGTATTTTATAATTAATCGGTGTTGAAACTCCCCCCGGAGCTTACTAAGCCAAAGCTTGTTCGATACGGCGGACTACTTCCTGGTATGCTTCCTCTTCTTTGCCCAGATCTCTGCGGAAGCGATCTTTATCGAGCTTTTCCAGGCTTTGTTGGTCCCACAGCCGGCAGGTATCAGGTGAAATCTCATCGCCCAGCAGGACCTGGCCTTGGAAAAGTCCAAATTCCAGCTTGAAATCAACCAGAATAATGCCTATTTTAGCGAAAAATTCTTGCAATACACTGTTTATCGTAAGTGCCCTGGCGGTGATGGTATTAAGCTGGTCACGAGTTACCCATCCCATCACCAGAGCATGATAGTCGTTAATCATAGGGTCATGTAAATCATCATTTTTGTAATATAGCTCCAGGATAGGTGAAGGCAGTTCCATGCCTTCCTCTTTTCCCAGTCTTTTAGCCAGGCTGCCTGCCACCACATTGCGGACTACTACTTCCACCGGCAACATTTCCAGCTTGCGCACCAGCACGTTTCTATCATCCGGTTTTTCCACCAGATGGGTCGGAATCCCCTTTTTTCCCAACATTTCAAAGAGCATACAGGCGATCCGGTTATTGATCCGGCCTTTATTATTAATAGTCCCCTTTTTAGCTCCATCGAATGCAGTTGCATCATCCTTGTATGTCATACGGACTATGTCAGGGTCCGAGGTTGCATAGACCTGTTTGGCTTTCCCTTCATATATAAGACTTCCTGCCTGCATAATGTTCCGCCTCCATTTTATTGTTAATCCAGGCCACAACGTCTGAAAATGAAATCTACCCCTGAGGTATAAATACCTCGGTCAAACACCCGGTCAATATCATCCGGGTTCAGATATTGCCCGATCTCTTTATCATTTAAAACCAGTTCCTTGAAATCGAGCTTTTCATCCCAGCTCTTCATGGCGTTGGTTTGCGCCATACGGTAAGCTTCCTCCCGCAAAACGCCTTTTCCTATCAGTTCCAGCAAAAGCTGCCCGGAAAATATCAATCCTCTGGTTTTATTTATGTTTTCAGCCATATTTTCCGGGTATACGACCAGACCCTTAATTACTCCGGTAAATTTTTCCAACATATAATAAAGGAGGATACAGCTGTCGGGAATAATTATCCTTTCAACCGAAGAATGGGTAAGGTCACGTTCATGCCAGAGCGCAACTTCCTCCAGTGCTGCCATGGCATTGCCTCTTAATACCCGGGACAATCCCGCCACTCTCTCGCTCATCATCGGGTTGCGCTTGTGAGGCATAGCGGAGGAACCTTTTTGTCCCTTCTGAAAAGGCTCCTCGACTTCCAAAAGGTCGGTTCTCTGAAGATTTCTTATTTCAGTCGCCATTTTTTCGAGTGAGCTGCCGATAACCGCCAGGGTGGTCATAAACTGAGCGTGGCGGTCTCTTTGAATAATCTGGGTGGAAACTGGACAGGCTTTCAGCCCCAGACTCTGGCATACATGCTCTTCCACCCGGGGGTCAAGGTGAGCAAAATTTCCTACTGGACCTGATATGGCACCGTAGGCAATCACTTTCTGGGCCTGCTTGAGCCGTTCTATGTTGCGGTCCATTTCGGTATACCATAAAGCCATCTTTAAGCCAAAAGTGGTAGGTTCTGCATGTACCCCATGAGTACGGCCAATACATAATGTATATTTGTAGGTTTTAGCCTTGTCAGCAATAATCGTCTGCAACTCCACCATCTTTTGCAGGATTAAATCGGCTGAATCTCTCATTTGCAAGGCCAAACCGGTGTCAAGTATATCTGATGAGGTCAGGCCCAGATGAATATATTTGGAATCATCCCCTACATACTCAGCCACATTGGTCGTGAATGCAATTACATCATGACGTACGCTGGCTTCAATTTCTTTAACTCTTTCAACATTAAAGTCAGCCCGCTCTTTTATAGTCTGAACCGCCTCTGCCGGTATTTGTCCCAGAGCTGCCCATCCTTCACAGGCCGCAATCTCAATTTTCAGCCAGTTTCTGAGTTTATTCTCTTCAGACCATATGTCTCCTATGGCGGGTAGTGTATACCTCTCTATCATTTGTTCTCCTCCTTGAACTTTAAATAAGCGGCAGGTCCTATTTCCTTTAATCTGCTATCCTTGGTTCTAACATCTTCGGCCAACTTCTGACGGTAGGCAATTAGTTTATTTCTTAAATCAGGGTCTTTGACGGCTATTATTTCTGCGGCCAGCAATGCAGCATTGGCACTTCCGTTTATGGCTACGGTAGCTACCGGAATACCGCGGGGCATCTGAACAATAGAATATAAAGAATCAACCCCGGAAAGAGTACTGGTCTTGATCGGCACTCCAATTACCGGCATAACGGTATAAGCTGCAATCACACCGGGCAAATGAGCGGCACCACCCGCACCCGCAATGATGACATCCACTCCCCGGTCGATGGCAGTTCTGGCGAAGTCAGCCGTCTCTTCCGGGAGGCGATGGGCTGAACAGACGGTAATTTCATATTCAATCCCAAACTGTTCCAGCATGTCAGAGGCATCCTTCATAATAGCTAAATCGGAATCGCTTCCCATAATGATTCCCACCCGGGACATAATCTCACACTCCTAACATCTATAGTATTTTCTAAGTACCTGAATTAAACACGGAAGGACACAATCAATAAGATTTAGTTTTGTATTCTTCAACAAACCTGATTCCTTTTCTTCCCGTCCCTTAAACCCTAAAGCAGGGTATAGGGGCCGTCAGCGAATACTATTTCTCATTGTGTTTACAGAAAGGTTAAAACAGAAATAAAAAATTAAGCCCGGGCGGACGATTTCGTAACCGAAACCTCTCCGCCTGGGCTTTTATCCCTATACGGTGTAGTGCATTTGCACCTGCATCACTCGGACCTGTCCATGCTGCCATGCGGAACCCTAGACGCACTTTCGTGTCTTGTATGCATTTGTTTTTACACCTTGATATTAACAGAGGTTATTGGACCTGTCAAATTAAGAAATTATATTTTATACGCGGATAGATAAACCCTCAGCATCGGCTGTAATCAGTATTTCAGCTCCAGGCAAAATTTCACCGGCAATTATTTTACGAGCCAGGGTAGTCTCAACCTCCTGCTGAACCACCCTTTTTAAGGGTCTGGCCCCGAAGGCGGGTTCATAACCGGCTTCAGCCAAATAGTCCAGGGCCTTTTCGTCCCAATTAAGGTGGCCGCCCTGGTTCTGGTTGAAACGTTTAGCCAGTTGCTGTAAGAGCAAGGCCGTGATCTGCTTGATCTGGTCTTTTTGCAGGGCATGGAACACTATAGTTTCATCTACCCGGTTCAGGAATTCCGGCCGAAAATGGCTCTTCAACAAATTCAGCACTCTTTCCTTCATGGCATCATAATCTCCGCCTTTTTCCTGATAATTCAATATCTCCTGGCTGCCGATGTTGGAAGTCATGATAATGATGGTATTGCGCATATCTACCGTGCGGCCCTTGCCATCGGTCAGCCTGCCGTCATCCAGAATCTGCAGTAAAATATTAAATACATCATAATGGGCTTTTTCTATTTCATCAAACAAGATCACGGAATAGGGCTTGCGCCTTACCGCTTCAGTCAGCTGTCCGCCTTCATCGTAGCCCACATAACCGGGAGGAGCTCCAATCAAACGGGCAACACTATGTTTTTCCATATATTCGGACATATCGAGACGGATCATGCTGCGTTCATCATCGAACAATGCTTCGGCCAAGGCCCGGCTCAATTCGGTTTTGCCCACTCCGGTGGGACCCAGGAAAATGAAGCTTCCGACCGGACGATTGGGGTCCTTTAAGCCACTACGCGACCTTAAGACCGCATCAGCCACAGCGCTGACCGCTTCCTGCTGACCCACCACGCGTCGATGCAGGATTTCATCCAGATGTAAAAGTTTTTCCTTTTCACCTTCCAGCAAACGTTTGACCTGAATACCGGTCCAGCGGCTTACTACCCGGGCAATATCCTCTTCGTCCACTTCTTCTTTTAACAGTTGATTTTTCTTCCCGGCCAGGATTTCGCTTTCCGACTTCAGCTTTCTTTCAAGTTCCCCCCATTTTCCGTATTTAAGTTCGGCGGCCCGGTTCAGATCATATTCCCGTTCGGCCTTTTCTATTTCCCGGCGGCATTCTTCCATTTCGCGTTTAACTTCGCGCACCTTGCCGATTGCCTCTTTTTCATTCTGCCACTGCGCTTTCATGGTATCAGCTTCATTTTTCAAATCCTGCAGTTCACTCAGAATGTTATTGCGCCTCTCCTGTGAAGCTGTATCCGTTTCCTTTTCCAGGGCGGCCGCTTCAATCTCCAGCTGCATTATCCGGCGGGTGATTTCATCCAGTTCGGTGGGCATACTGTCGATTTCAGTTCTCAAACGCGCCATGGCCTCATCCATTAAGTCTATGGCCTTATCGGGCAGGAAACGGTCGGATATATAACGGTCCGAGAGAACTGCCGCCGCCACCAGGGCAGAATCCTGTATCCTGACCCCATGATGCACCTCATAGCGTTCTTTTAAGCCCCTGAGTATGGAAACCGTATCTTCTACAGAAGGAGGATTAACCATGACGGGCTGAAAGCGCCTTTCCAGGGCGGTATCCTTTTCAATATGTTTACGATATTCGTCCAGAGTGGTGGCACCTATGGCTCTCAATTCGCCCCGGGCCAGCATTGGTTTTAAAAGATTGCTGGCATCCATGGCCCCTTCCGCCGCACCTGCTCCGACCACGGTATGGAGTTCATCAATAAACAGGATGACCTGACCGCCTGAGTCCTGAACTTCTTTTAATACCGCTTTCAGTCTCTCTTCAAACTCTCCCCGGTACTTGGCTCCTGCCACCAGGGAACCCATATCAAGGGCAATAACTTTTTTGTCCTTTAAGCCCTCGGGTACGTCCCGGGCAATAATCCTGCGGGCCAGACCTTCCGCGATGGCAGTTTTGCCTACCCCCGGCTCACCGATTAGAACCGGATTGTTCTTGGTACGCCGGGATAATATTTCCATAACCCGCCTTATCTCATCATCCCGGCCAATCACCGGATCTAATTTCCCGCGGGCCGCCAGTCCGGTCAGATCCCGCCCATAACGTTCCAGAGCTTCATAACTGGCTTCGGGGTTGTCACTTACCACCCTTTGGGAGCCGCGAATGGATTTAAGCGCTTGTAAAAAGCTGTCCCGGGTAAGCCCCATATGGGCAAACAAGTCTTTTAAATCCGCTTCTCCTTCCTTCAATAAGCCCAATAACAAATGTTCTACACTGATATATTCATCTTTTAATTCCCGGGCCTCTTTTTCTGCCTGAGCCAGAGTCCGGGCTAAGGCGGAACTGGTAAAGACCGAGCCTTCATAACCATAAACGGCCGGAATTTTATCCAGCAGTTTATCCAGGCGGGAGGAAAAATCATCCATGTTAACACCGGCCTGCTCATAAAGGTGCCGGGTTATACCATCTTCCTGCTGCAACAGAGTATAAAGCAGATGTTTGCCGGTAACTTCCTGATGATGTCTCTCCGCTGCCAGCTGCTGAGCTCCACCCAGAGCCTCCCTGGATTTTTGAGTAAAACGCTCTATGTTCATACAATTCACCTCATTTTGGCATAAATTTAATTAGTCAATGATTATCAGTATTCCCCTCACAGACGGTTAGTTGGTAATATATGATAGTGTTAACCTCTAAGCCAAATTATATTACCTTCTATTTTAATAGTCAATAATGGTCAAACTATATATTTAAAAAAACAGGGTCAGCAAATTGATTCTTTGCCCAACCCCATTTTCTATTTAAATATTCTGCAGACAGCTTCTCAGCTTGCTTATCTCTTCCTGTAAAAGCAGGGCTTCCTCGCGTAGTTGCGGGTCAGTTAAATTGGTCAGAGTATCAAAATCAGTTGCTTCCTCCATCTCATCCAGGCTCAAAATTACCCTTTGGGCAATTTCTCTGATCAGTTCTTCCACCGCTTCTCCTCCTTTTCTGGCTGCCGGAATAAATGCATGTATACTACTATTATGCAAACCTCGATTTTTTAGAACCGTACGACGGATCTGACCATTCCATCGGTTTAATGCCACCTGCATTGCCGCACCTTCCTAATCATAAATATGCTATGATTATTACCTTTTGCGAAATAATCTATACTATTCATAATTCAGGGATTGTCTGCAAGAAGTAGTTGATTATAGACTATATATAAGTAAGACAGAATAAGGAGAGGTGGATGATTATGAGAAACAAGGCCGCCGTTCTGCTGGGTATGCTGTTATTAGTTGCCATTCTGGCAACGGCAGGATGCAATCTGGGCAGTGAGGATAAGAAAGGTTCCGCAGTCCAACAACCGGACAAGGTTAATGTGGTACTTTATTTCAGTGATAAAGACGCCATGTATCTGGTTCCTGAAAATCGCCAAATCGAAAATAAGAAGAGCAAGGAACTGCTGGCCCAGGCCATTGTGGCAGAATTAATCAAAGGCCCCCAAAACAAGGATTTGTTCCGCACCATTCCCACCGAAGCCAAAGTTTTATCGGTCAAGATAGATAAAGATACCGCCCGGGTAGATTTTTCCGAGGAAATCAGCAGCAAACACTGGGGCGGATCCACCGGAGAATCCATGACTATTTACTCCATCGTGAACTCCCTCACTGAACTGGACGGCATCAAAAAAGTCCAGCTCTTAGTAGCCGGCAAGCCGACTGAAACCCTGGCCGGCCACCTCGATATCAGCCAGCCCCTGGAACGCAACCCGGACCTGCTCCAGAAATAAAACAAACCCAGGCAGGGGTCTTCCTATGCCTGGGTTTACATTCCAACCTTAAAAAGAAGAACAGCAGAACTGAATTATACGTTTACCATATGAAAAATACAATTATCTCAAACTAGAAGGAATAGGAGCCTCCCAATCATTCCCGGTATATAAAAGCTCCCCGCTGGCTGAATATGCACATATTTTCATCATAGTTGACATATCTTTGTCAGTCATCACCAGCCATAGCCTGGTCTTTCCACACTCGATTATTTGGGCTTGTTCTTCTATTACCGGTTTCTTAATTTTCATTTTTTCCGTCTCAATATTAGCCATAACTTTTATGCCGGCAATAGCAGGATTACTAATTTCACCAAATAGAACCGCCCATTCAATGGGTGAATCAGCGTTCTGTTCTTTTTGTTTAAGGACCAGCCGGCACCAGGACAAGTCATTGTTATCTTCCTTTACAGCTGCCCCTCCCCCTGTCACATATCTCCACCCGGTTAAACCGCATTTTTCATAGGCAACACAGACGTTTCCAGTATCGGCAGGATCACGGTAAAAAATCAAAAGCCCATCCTCAACCTTGGCACTGTGTAGAATCTCTCCACTATGTATGTTACTTCGTGCCAACGCCTCCTGTGGAATAAAAACATAAATCTCCGTCCAAAAATAATAGGCGGCAGCGATGATGATAATTGCAACTAAGCCTGCATACAGTAGCTTTTTCATTGCTGTACCATCTCCCTCCATTCATCCTATTCATGGCAGATTCACAAAGATTTGATCTCTTCCGCCTGCTTTTGTTTACATATATGCATAAATATAACATAAAGGAATCTAAAATGCATAATAAGAATCTGTACGACACGTATTGCGGATGAGTACCAAGCCTGAGTTTCGGAGAAAGGAAAGATTTTGAGATGGTGATTAGGCCAACTTTGTAAATGATGTTCGGGATTACATTATAAAAAGCAGCTCCCTTGTGCTGCAACACAAAGGAGCTGGCTTACCGGTTACCCCTGATTTTCAAGGTTTACAGTGTTTTCTTATTCCCACTCGATTGTTCCGGGGGGTTTGCTGGTGATGTCGTAAGCTACCCGGTTTATGCCCTTGACTTCGTTTACGATGCGGCGGGCCATGATGTCCAGGACTTCGTAGGGAATGTGGGCCCAGTCCGCGGTCATGGCATCATCGCTGGTGACGGCGCGGATTATTACCGGATGAGCATAAGTACGTTCGTCACCCATGACTCCGACGCTGCGGATGGGCGGCAGAACGGCAAAGTATTGCCAGATTTCACTGTCCAAGCCGGCCCGGGCAATCTCTTCGCGCACGATATAGTCAGCTTCCTGCAGCATACGCACCTTTTCGGCAGTAACCTCTTCCAAAACCCGGACGCCAAGTCCTGGTCCGGGGAAGGGCTGACGCCATACGATTTCATGGGGGATGCCCAGCTTCTCGCCTATGACCCGAACTTCGTCCTTAAACAGCAGACGCAGGGGTTCGATTAAAGAGAACTTCATATCTTTGGGCAGCCCGCCTACATTGTGATGACTTTTTATGGTTTGGGCCGTCTTGGTACCGCTTTCTACGATGTCGGGATAGATGGTACCCTGCACCAGGAAATCGACCTGTCCCAGTTTACGTGCTTCTTCTTCAAAAACCCGGATGAACTCTTCCCCGATAATTTTGCGTTTGCGCTCCGGATCTGTCACTCCGGCCAGTTTGGCCAGAAAACGCTCACCTGCATCGGCAAAAACCAGATTCATACCAAAACGGTCACGAAAGGTTTCGATTACTTGCTGTGATTCATTTTTGCGCATTAAACCATTATCAACGTAAACACAGGTTAACTGGCTGCCAATGGCCTTATTGACCAGAGTAGCCGCTACGGATGAATCCACTCCGCCGCTCATGGCACATAATACTTTGCGGTCTCCCACTTTTTCACGGATTCCCTGTACCGTGCTATTTATAAAATCAGATAAATTCCAGTCTCCTTTAAGTCCGCAGACTTCAAACAGGAAGTTGGACAGCACCTGCTGACCCTGCAGCGAATGTTTGACTTCCGGATGGAACTGGACACCATATAAATTGCGCCGGCTGTCTTTAATGGCTGCAATGGGGCAGCTGGGGGTATGGGCTATTACCTCAAATCCCTCGGGCACTCTGGTGATGGAAATGCCATGGCTCATCCACACCTGCGTTTTGGAGTCAACCCCTTTAAACAACAGGTCATCTTCCAGTTCCAGCATGGTACGGCCATATTCACGTACGGAACTACTCTCCACTGCTCCACCCAATTTATAAGCCATAAGCTGCATGCCATAGCAGATACCCAGGATGGGAATACCCATTTCAAATATGCGTTCATCACATACCGGAGCACCTTCCATATGCACGCTGGCCGGCCCGCCCGTGAGTATAACTGCTTTAGGCTTTTTGGCCACTAATTCTTCATAGGAAATATCGTAGGGTACCATTTCGCTGTAGACAGATAGTTCTCTCACCCGCCGGGCTATCAGTTGATTATACTGTCCTCCGAAATCTAAAACTATTACCAGCTCTTTATCCATTATCATCCCTGCTTCCTGTATACTGACGGTTTTAATATGCACACCGCGGGGTAGTTTCTATACTTTTCATTATAATCCAGACCACAACCTACGACGAAATTATCCTCGATGGAATAACCATAATAATCCGGCCTGATATCGGCTTTGCGCCGTGAAGGCTTGTCCAGCAGACAGCATATTTTTACACTGCGCGGTCCTCTCTTTTTCAGTATGGCCACAATGTACTTTAAAGTCAGGCCGGTATCTACTATATCTTCAACGATCAGAACATGTTTGTCCTGAATGGAATTATCCAGATCTTTGATAATTTTAACTTCACCGGAGGACATGGTAGAAGCTCCATAACTAGAGACATCCATGAAATCCAACTCCACCGGCAGGTCAATTTCCCGAACCAGGTCGGCCATAAAAATGAAGGCACCTTTAAGGATACCAATAACGATAAGTTGTTTACCATTATAATCTTCGGTTATTTTTTTTCCCAATTCCTTAACTTTATCCCGGAGTTCAGCCGGGTCATAAAGCACATCAACTTCCTGCAGATTCAAAGAGAATCCCTCCTTACATAATTAGGATTATAACAGGAAGTCACATGCTGAGCAACGCTTCAGATTCATCTGTCAGCTATGCTCCTAACCATGTATTGGCAGCAATCGCAGGGGTTGGAGTGTTAAGTTAATCCCATTAACAGAAAGGGAGGCCTGAACGGCCTCCCTACGAAGCTGGTTTTATTTCTTATTGGCTGAACTTAAATCCGGAGGGGAAATACGACAGGGCTTATCCAAATTCTTAAATTCCACCTGAAGTTTCAGGCGCGTTTTTTCATTCTGCTTGTTGGTAGCAGTTAAAACCGCTTTCTTGAGCAAACTATTCTTATAGTCTATCCAAAGGCGATACTCAAAATCCTTCCACATCGTCTCCAACAACTGACTTTCAATTGAGGGATGGCAGGAAACCATGAGACACTCACTGCCATCGACCTTTTCAAAACCAAGCTTTTCTACCGTATTAACCGCTTTGAATCTAAAATTAGACAGCGGATTCAACTCCGAAATAAGCAATTCCTCACTATTTTTCGTATTGCTGGGTATAACCAGCCATTTATGCGAAAATGAATCCAAGTTATAGATGGTATTATTGATATAGTAGATATCTACTGCGGTATTAACCATTTCCCCCTTTATATGCGTATTTTCACCGTTCTTTTCGCCGACTACCCGGCTTATCACCTCCTTCCGCTGATCCACCGTAAAAGTAGAACTCAAACTGTATTCATAACTTTTTACAGTAGACATGCGTTTAAGCGCTTTGTTCACTTCCACCTGTGGCTCGAGTTGGGACTTTATATAATATTCTCTGGCCGGCCGGGCACAGATTAGCCCCATAATACACAGTATTGCCAGGACCAGTATTATCCATCGTTTTTTATTAATCGCCATGCCCCCCTTTACATGCTACAGTTTATTAGCATCGGGCTTAATATATAACTGAATTCAGCGATAGAATATTATTCCAGTATATACTGTATACCGTATTTATAATTATTTACTACGTCTGCCGGTTCTGTTATAATTTGTTCGAATTTATATAATCTTGGGAGGGAATGTAGAAAGTGTTTAAAAATTTTGAAGAACTAATGGATTTTTGTTTCAGCAAAGAAATTAAAATGATCGATTTCAAAATGATTGATTTGAATGGGAGATGGCGCCACTTAAGCATTCCGACCGTACGTTTCACCCAGGATACGCTTAAGTACGGCATTGGGTTCGACGGCTCCAACTATGGTTTTGCACCTATCGAAAAGAGTGATATGGTTTTTGTTCCTGATTTATCTACCGCCTTTTATGACCCTTTTACCGAAGTCCCTACTCTTAGCATGATCGGGGATGTATTTGTTATATCGGAACCCGAGAATTATCGTTTCGAGCAGGACCCACGGACGATTGCATTTAAAGCCGAAGAATATATGCGGTCCAGCGGGATCGCGGATGAAATGCTGCTGGGCCCCGAATATGAGTTTAACGTTTTTGACCATGTGAGTTATGAATGTCTGCCTCATCGCACCAGCTATAGCATAGACGCGGAACAGGCCATATGGAATAGCGGCGATAATGACTGTCAGAACCTGGGTTACAAGATTCCGCTCAAAGGCGGCTACCACATTGCACCTCCCCAGGATATCCTCTATGATTTACGGGCTCGTATGTGCCTGCTGCTGGAAGAAAATAACGTTGCGGTAAAATATCATCATCACGAAGTGGGCGGCCCCGGTCAGATCGAAATCGAGGTTGAATTTGGCGGAATGAGGGAAATGGCTGATAAAACCATGCTGGTAAAATATCTGGTGAAAAATCTGGCTTTTCAGGAAGGCAAAACGGCGACTTTCATGCCTAAACCACTCTTCGGTGAAGCAGGTAACGGCATGCATGTACATATGTTATTGAAAAAGAATGGCCAACCTATTTTTTATAATAAAGACGGATATTCCAGCTTAAGCCAGGAGGCTTTATATTTCATCGGCGGTATATTAAAACATGCACCGGCTTTGCTGGCCCTGACCAACCCCAGCACTAATTCCTACAAGAGGCTGGTGCCAGGCTACGAGGCCCCGGTAAGTATTTGCTATGCCACCGCCAACCGGAGCGCGGTCATCCGCATTCCCGCTTATGCCAAGAGTCCTGAAGCCAAACGTTTTGAATTCCGTTCCTCTGATGCTACCTGCAATCCCTATCTGGCCTATTCCGCCTTACTTATGGCCGGCCTGGACGGCATCATTAAGCAGATAGATCCGGTAGCTGAAGGATTTGGGCCTTATGATGTAAACCTCTATAATCTCTCACCGGAGGAGCAGGCTAAAATTAAAGCCCTCCCCACCTCGCTGAATCAGGCCCTGGACGCTCTGGAAACAGACCATGAATTTCTTTTAGCGGGAAATGTCTTCCCCAGGCGTTTGCTTGAAGTCTGGATCGCCAATAAACGCAAGGAAGCGGCTCGTATTAACACTTTACCGCACCCGATCGAATTTGAGCTTTATTATGATCTATAAACCCTGGCAGAGCGAGCAAAAAAGGTCAAGAGCCAGGCAATACAGAAGGCCCGTGATTGAGGCGTACATGAGTACGTCGATTGAACGGGCCTGCTGTATTAACGAAGCTATTGGCCTTTTTTGACGGTCTGAAGCCTGGAACGTTTCCAGGCTTTTTTTATCTTGCGGCAGCCTTTTATTTTGCGGTAGCAGCCCCATTCGGGACTATATCAATACAGGTAAGGCGACTTTTGCCATTTCTTTTCGATAATTATGTATTTTGTGATTAGAAAGATAAATAGAAGCATAATGACACCGGACGGCAATATTATGCTTAACGCCGGTAGGTTTAAATCGGTAACGGGAGCAAATCCGTAAATAAACGGGCCATGGAAGAATATATATACCATTTTCCATAACTCATTTTCCATCTGAAGAAAGTTCCCGATGGAAATCACCAGAGATGGAATAATGAAAAATAGCATTGTTATTATACTCTGTTGAATTCCCTTTCTAAAATCGATGCGCATAAATTCATACCATAGCAAAAGACTTAACACCAGGACGACAATATAGAGTAATGAGACTGTGATCTTTGGTATCACCAAAGCAAGCATGTAGCTCAAGCCAGCCAGCAGGCAATACCAACCCAGAGCAATTGTGCCATCTTTTATTTTATTCATTTTGTTCATTTCATTCCCCCATAATTAGACAGTAATTTTTGTATCTTATTATACCATTTCCTGCCGCTTAAGCAGGGGGTTTTTTCTTAACCTAACTTGCTAGCAAAGAACCAGGGCGAGCAAAAAAGGCCAAGAGCAAGACAATCAGAAGGCCCGTGCTTGAGGCGTACCTGAGTACGCCAATTTGAAACGGGCCTTCTGTATTAACGCGCTATTGACCTTTTTTGATATCCTGAACAGCCGGAATAACCGGCTGTTTGATTAAATCAGTCTTACATCATCGGGGGCATTCCGCCGCCCATTCCTGGGGCACCTGCCATAGCCTTGGCTTCATCCTTGTTGGGGATCTCGCATACGATTGCTTCTGTGGTCAGTACCATAGCGGCAATACTGGCAGCATTCTGAACGGCTGAGCGGGTAACCTTGGCCGGGTCAATTATTCCGGCAGCTATCATGTCTTCATAAACTCCGGTCAGGGCATTGTAGCCCATGCCTTTCTCGGCAGCTTTAACTTTTTCCACTACTACTGAACCTTCGATACCGGCGTTGTTGGCAATCTGGCGCAGGGGTTCTTCCAGAGCCTTTTTAACCAGTTTAACACCAGTCAGTTCATCGCCTTCGGATTGTACTTTATCAACTGCTTCGATAACATTGATCAGAGCTGTTCCACCGCCGGATACGATTCCTTCTTCAACGGCTGCTTTAGTTGCGGCCAGTGCATCTTCAATGCGGTGTTTCTTTTCTTTCAGTTCGGTCTCGGTAGCTGCACCAACTTGAATAACTGCTACGCCGCCTGAAAGTTTAGCCATTCTTTCCTGCAGTTTTTCTTTATCATATTCGGATTCGGTCTCTTCCAATTGTTTCTTGATGTTGGATATACGTGCTTTTACATCCTCTTCGGAACCGGCACCGTCAATAATAATGGTTTCATCCTTTTTAACTACTACCTGGCGGGCTTTACCGAGCATTTCCAGACCTACGTTCTCCATCTTGACGCCCAGATCTTCTGATGCAACCTGACCTTTGGTCAGAATAGCCAGATCTTCCAGCATAGCTTTTCTTCTCTCACCAAATGCCGGGGCTTTCACGGCCACACAGGTAAAGGTGCCGCGCAGTTTGTTAACTACCAGGGTAGCCAGGGCTTCGCCTTCGATTTCTTCTGAGATTAAGAGCATCGGTTTGCCGGTTTGGACTACTTTCTCCAGAACGGGAAGAACTTCGCCGATGGCGGATATCTTCTTGTCGCTGATGAGGATATAGGGATCATCCAGAACTGCTTCCATTTTTTCAGTATCAGTTATCATATAAGGTGAAATATAACCACGGTCGAAACTCATACCTTCCACTACTTCCAGAGAAGTTCCTACCGACTGTGATTCTTCAACGGTAATAACCCCATCGCGGCCTACAGTTTCCATAGCATCGGAAATAAGAGAGCCGATTTCATTATCTTCAGCGGAAATAGCTGCTACCTGGGCGATAGATTCCTTGGATTCTACCGGTTTGCTGATGGTCTGAATTTCGTCTACTATTGCGTTGACAGCCTTCTCAATGCCTTTTTTCATGATCATGGGATTGGCACCGGCAGCTACATTCTTGAGACCTTCTTTAATCATGGCCTGAGCCAGTACAGTTGCAGTGGTGGTGCCATCGCCGGCCACATCATTAGTTTTGGTGGCGACTTCTTTAACCAGCTGGCAGCCCAGGTTCTCCCAGGGGTCTTCCAGATCGATATCACGGGCAATGGTAACACCATCATTGGTAATGGTAGGAGAACCGAATTTCCGATCCAGAACTACGTTTCTGCCTTTGGGGCCCAGGGTGACTTTAACTGTGTTAGCCAGAGTGTCCATACCTCTTTCCAGAGATCTTCTGGCATCTTCACCAAATTTTATCTGTTTGGATATCATCTATGTATCCTCCTTTTACTCTATTATTGAATTTTAGCAAGAATATCGCGGGAAGAAAGAACCAGATATTCCTCGCCATCGATTTTCACTTCGGTGCCGGCATATTTAGAAAAGATTACTTTGTCGCCTACGGCAACATCTATAGGCAGTCTTTTACCATCATCAGTCAGAGCGCCCGGACCTACAGCCAGTACATCGGCTTCTTGAGGTTTTTCCTTGGCGGTATCAGGTACATAAAGTCCACTCTTGGTTTTTTCTTCAACTACTTCAACTACTTTGACTACAATACGATCACCCAGTGGTTGAATCTTCACAGGTATACCCCCTTCATTTTTTATTATTAGCACTCATTTAATGTGAGTGCTAATATTTATTTACTATATTAGGCAAGTCCAGTCAAGTATTCAAATTAAATACGTGCTAAAAATGCCTCAATATTGTCAAATTACATTATGCTCCTGTAGATTTCTTTTTATACCTTTAAATAACTCGTTTTTTTGAAAATTGCCAGAAAGCCTTTTTAAATTTCACTTGCTACAAGTTGACTGAAGTGGCCGTTTTTCGGAATTTTCTTCATTAACAAAGAAACCCGTTTTCAGCTTTTTGGTACTGAAAACGGGTTTGACCATTCTGTTACACTTGTCTATATTACCTCAACCGCATCGCCTTTTTGAATCATACCGCCACTGACCACCCGGCAAAACAATCCTTCATAAGGCAGCAAAGTTACGCCCAAAGTACGGGTAACTACACTGGGATGATCTTCTTTGCCGATCTGGCTAACTTCCAAGATAACATCGGAGCCTATTTTGATTTTCTCCCCTACTCCTACCCTCTTTAAATCAATACCTTCGATAAGTAAGTTTTCGGCAAATTGGCCGGGACCTATATTCATGTTTTTCTCCTGGTTAACCTTTTGCACACTGGCAAAATCCAAACAGGTAACCTGCCTTCCCCATGCTCCGGCATGACCATCATTTTCAATGCCAAAATCCTCAATAACCTTGGCCTGGGGCACTTCTTTTTTAAGCTGTCCCCGTTCGGCTGCTATGCAGATTGAATGTAATTTGCCTGCTGACATTTGGTTATCCTCCTCCATTTTTATTTACCCGCGGGGCGCTGAAGATGGCCGCTCTTGCCCCCGGCTTTCTCCACTAATTTGATTTCTTCTATGGTCATCCACCGGTCGATGGCTTTAGACATGTCATAAATAGTAAGTGCGGCAACGGAAACAGCGGTGATAGCCTCCATTTCCACTCCGGTCTTGCCCGTAGTCTTGACGGTGGCATAGATTATAATGCCCGGATCGGCTTCATCTATTTCAAACTGAAGGTCGACCCCGGTCAACATCAGGGGATGACACATAGGAATCAAGGAAGGGGTTTGTTTGGCTCCCATTATCCCTGCTACCTGCGCTACAGCAAGAACATCGCCTTTTTTTATGCCGCCGTTTTTTATCCGGTCCAGAGTATCTGCCTGCATCCGCACTACCGCACGGGCGGTCGCAATCCGTTCCGTATCATCTTTGGCGGTTACGTCAACCATGAAAGCCCGCCCCTGGTTATTTATGTGCGAAAGTTCCACCTTTATCCCCCTATCTGGTACATTTTGCGCCGGTTATCCCTTCCCCACCCCTGGTCCATATGATGCTGGGAGGGTTTTAGATTAATAGCCTTTATAAAAAGCTGCTTTAAGTCTTCGTCGCTGGCACCTGTATTTATGGCCTCCTGCAAATCTATCTCCCGTTTATCATACAGGCAGCCCCTCAATTTGCCTTCAGCTGTCATTCTGATACGATTGCAGGCAGAGCAGAAATGATGGCTCATCGGACTTATGAATCCTATACTGCCGGTTCCATTCTCGAAGTTAAAGTATTTGGCCGGACCATTGCCTATTATCCTTTTAGCCGGCTGAAGGGGATATTCCCGGCCAATAACCTCCTGCATTTCACTGATGGTCATGACCCGCTCCTTTTTCCAGTAGCGCAGGTCACCTATCGGCATGAATTCTATAAATCTGATATGCAGAGGATAGGAATAAGCTAAATCGGCAAATTTCAATAACTCATCATCATTAAATCCTTTTATAACTACGGTATTTAGTTTTACCGGATGTAAACCCAGTTCTAATGCCTTGTAGACCGCTTTTTTAACTTCGCGCAATTGGCCCCCTCTGGTGATATATTCAAATTTAATATCATCAAGGGTATCAACGCTGAAATTCACCCGATCCAAACCGGCGCTTTTTAGGTCATCAGCCATGCCGGCGAATAAAATCCCATTAGTGGTTATGGCTAAATCATCTATGGTCTCAATCTGTCTTATAAGATTGATCAAACCGGTAATGTTTTTCCGTACCAGAGGTTCGCCGCCCGTCAGCCTTATTTTGCTTATGTTTAAAGTAGATGCCACCTGGGCTAGCCTGGCCAAATCTTCAAGGCTCAGAATATAGCTGTGAACAGTTTTATCTATCCCTTCCTCCGGCATACAATAGCGGCAACGCAGATTACACCGGTCGGTTACGGATATACGCAGATAATTGATGTCTCTGCAGAAATTATCCAGCATTTTAACTCACCCTTCCCATATTGGTAGTTGGAGCTTACAATGTTTTGCAGTTATGTACGCTTCAGCCGGGATGAATTAAACTGCAATTAGAAACAGCCCAGTTCACAAGCACAGATTTTGATTTTTAATTCATTACATAATTCACCTATTAGGCCCGGTTCAACCTTAAATTGCCCTGCCAGCAGCATGGCCTCATGGCAGCTAATTTTCCCCTCCGGAGCCTGTTCTTTGAGTTTTTCTGCAATTAATTTCTTGTCAACCATTACACAAAACCTCCTTAAAAGTTAGCCCCCTTTCCCAACCGGGGGGCGTACAGGTTTCCCTCTGCTGTTCAGTTGCCATCACAGCAGTCCGTCTGCTTTAGATCAGAGCCGAATAAAATTACCTTAATTTACTCATTATATTATATTATACCATTCATTGTTTCTACACCAGTTTACAAATTCCGCATCCGAGAAGGTATTTTTTAGATAAGCATAAGCATCAGCATATATGTTATATTTGAAGTGACTAAAATTCCTTAGCGATCAATATCATGGAAAGGAGGTATTTTATGTCTGCCCTCCAATGGATTTTAGTAGCAATTGTAGCCGGCGCCATAGAAATTTTTTCTGCCGGTTTCTGGTTTCTCTGGCTTGCTCTATCCGCAGTTCTGGTAGCAGCCGGAGTGAGTTTTAAATGGCTGCCGAGTTTGGAAGCGCAACTCCTGACCTTTGCTTTTTTTACTCTGATATTCATAATTTTTACCCGACCCTTAGTATTAAAATTTATCAAAACCAATGATACTATTAGTAACGTTAATGCGCTGATTGGTCAGCATGGTATTGTTATAAGTAAAATAGCACCTCTGCAATACGGGCAGGTTAAAGTAAACGGAGAAATCTGGACTGCTGCCTCGGATGAATTAATTGAACCGGATAAACGCATCCAGGTTACCGGTATTGATGGGGTCAAACTGGTGGTAAAGAGTGCCTCGCCGCAAGAATAACTGATTATCGGATACGAAAGGAGAAATTAAATGTTCTTAAATATTATGATTAATTTTATCATTGTCCTTTTTGTTATAATGTTAGCTTTTTCTTCGATCAAAATAATCCGTCAGGCTACGGTAGGGATTGTGGAAAGGCTGGGTAAATTTCACAGAACAGCTGAACAGGGCATAAATGTGATTATCCCCTTTGTGGACCGTTTTCGGATCGTAGTGGATCTGCGGGAACAGGTGGTAGATTTTCCGCCTCAGCCGGTTATAACCAAAGACAACGTTACCATGATGATTGATACCATAGTTTATTACCAGGTTACCGATCCCTTCAAATACACCTATGAAATATCCAATGCCATTTTAGCCATTGAGAATCTGACGGCTACGACTTTGCGAAATATTGTAGGTGATCTGGAACTTGACCAGACTCTGACCTCCCGCGATATCGTAAACAACAAGCTTAGAATCATCCTGGATGAAGCTACCGACAAATGGGGTATCAAAGTCAACCGGGTAGAGCTTAAAAATATTCTTCCTCCCCAGGATATCCAGACTGCCATGGAAAAACAGATGCGGGCGGAAAGGGAAAAACGTGAAGCCATACTACGGGCTGAAGGTCAGAAAACAGCTGCTATCCTGGAAGCCGAAGGCTTAAAACAATCAGCTATTTTGCAGGCTGAAGCCAAGAAGGAAGCTTTCGTTCGTGAAGCCGAAGGTGCCAAACAGGCCCAGATACTAAGGGCTCAGGGTGAAGCCGAAGCTATACTGAGTGTTCAAAAAGCTTATGCCGACAGTTTGGTTATGATCAAAGATGCCAATGCCGATCAGAAGGTGCTGGCCTTAAAATCCCTGGAAACCCTGAAAGAAATCGGTGACGGGCAGGCTACCAAGCTGATTATACCGGGTGAATTGGCCGGTCTCGGCGGAGTCTTTGCCGCCCTTAAGGAAGTAGTTACAGATAATACCACCGCACCAGCCCCCAAAGAATAATATTATTTTTGACGGCCTGAACCCGTCTGATTATGATAAGCTCCCCTTTTAGTAGACACCTGAAATAATAAAAATTCAGGACTACGCAGAGGGGAGCTTTTTATTGATTTATCACTATATTTCTTATTTTTAGTTGCACTTTTTTACCACTCAATGAATTTCCTTGGCATTGTAACACAATTTTCTTAAAATGAATAATTTAGTATTGACCTAAGAGTTAAAAATTTTGAAAGGAGGTATACTTTGTGAGTAATTTTAGAGTAAATTGTAATCCAGACCGCAGCAGCATATGCCATTTTGACCATCCCAAAGATTTCCGCAGGTTGGTACCCAGGACTATCTTAAAATGTGGACATGGGACGGGGGCCGGTCCGTTTCTCCTGGATAAGGAGGATAGGCATCATGACCGGCGTGATCGTCGTACTATCGCATCTGTAACTCTCGATACCAGAAAATTGTTTGATACTACCATCAAAATCGACTTTTGTTCCATCATCTCCTTTGAAGCAGATAATGATCATAATCACGAATTGCGTCTGGTCTTCCGGTTAATCAAAATATGCAAAGACGAGGAAAGCAAGATCCCTCTGGGTGAATGGGTTTTTGAAAGAGCCATTCATCGGAGAGACCACTACAGCACAGGTTTAGGGAAAGCAGAAGATGCCAGCTTAAAGATTCCATTTAATAATGACAATGAACTAGAGGAAAGTGATTCCTTCTGTTTTAGCTGGTGCGAGTGTGAAGAAGAAGAATGTGACCGCTGCCGCTATATAGTGGAAATTGTCCGTCAAGAAGGCCACGATGTCAGGGTTAACATCAACAATGCCATTTTGACCGCTCTGGCAGTAGGTTGTGAAGAAATCTAATTATAAACGAGCAAGGAGGGGGCATCCCCCTCCTTATTCTTTTAACCGTCCATGTTCGCATCAGATGGCATTTATTAAAATCAAAGCATTATCTATGAGGAAGATTATGCCGGGTTGGTTATACCGATTTCTTTTGAATTATTAGAAAAAATCCCAATTAATAACCAGTTCCGACTTTTCCGTGACCACCCAGTGCATAGGAACATCACTTTGGTGTGGAAACACATTATCCACCACCTGGAACTCGTAACAAACCCCACATATAAATACGTTTGGGGCGAGAGCAGACAGAAATTGGTCATAGTATCCTTTTCCATAGCCCAGACGGTAACCTCTGCCGTCAAACACCAGACCAGGAACCAGAACGGCGTCTATCTTATGGACTGCTTCCCCTTCAGGTTCCAGAATACCGTAGCTTCCCGGAACCAAAGATTGTTTACCTTTATACGGGACTGCCTCTATCCGGCCTTCCCGGTTAATCCGGGGCAGCAATATGTCCTTTTCCTGCATAGACTTAAGATTAAAAAAATACGATAAATCCACTTCATTTTTAATAGGACAGAACCCCATAATACTATGAGCCCGCTGTAAGGGTACCAGTTCTTCCAACTTGCCGGCTATAGCCTGACCGGCACCGGTTATTTCCGCCGTTCCTAACTCCAGGCGCTTCTCTTTCATAAGCTTGCGCAGATTATTTCTTTCCAGGTTATCCATAGCTAAATTCCTCTCCCTAAACCAAGATTAATTCTGTGTATTCATGTTTGAACGACGTCGTAAATACATAATTGCGGCTGCAATCAACAAGCCCAGGCTCATATACTGAGCCAGTGACAATCCATGGTAAAGAATTTCATTAAATCTAAAAAATTCGATACTAAAACGATAAATAGAATAGCCCATCAGATAGAGCAGAAATACCTGCCCCGGGAACTTTCTCCGGGGGAAATAAGTTATCAACAATATAAAAAGCAGCAAATTAATCGCTGAACTAAACAGCTGGGTAGGATAACGGGTGAAGTTATCCACACCCGGGAAAACCACACCCAGTGGAGAACTCGTCACTTTTCCGTAACAACAGCCCCACATGAAGCAACCGATACGGACCATGGCATAGCCCAGAGCAACAAAAGGAGCAAACATATCGGCCACATTCCAGAAATTCAGACCGGATTTGTAAATATAAATCACAAACCCCAGAAAACCTCCCGCAAATGCTCCATACCAGACTAATCCACCACTACTATAGGCAAAAAAGATAAGAGGATTAGCCAGAAAGTCATCCCAGGCAAACAAAAGAATAAAGAGCAGACGTCCTCCTAAAAGTCCTGCTATAACTGTTATGAGGGTAATATCCAGGACTTTTTCTTTATCATAGCCCTCCCGTACGAATAATTTGCCAATTCCCCAAATTGCGACAATAATCGCAAGTGCCAGCATAAATCCCCATGAATAAACGGTCAGGGGTCCTATCTTAAAAAGAATGGGATGCACGCTTATCACTCCTCTCTTCTAAGTTTATCCACAAGACAGCTTGGACCATTTTCAGGCATTCCAATCAGGTCCCGGGTTTTATTAACTCTAAACAGGGTTGGGAAAACCCTGAAAAATTAATTATCAACAGACTTATGCACATTATCCACAGGCATTTTTCACAGGGACGATAGCCCGGCATAAGCATTTAAAGATAAAGGTGCAAATTGACTATGAACATAGTAATGATGGGCATTGCCCGCAATCATTGCCGCATTATCGGTGCATAACCGCAATGATGGATAAAAAAGTTGCAAATTCTTTTCCTCACAGCCTTTATTCATCATATTTCGCAAATGTTCATTGGCCGCCACTCCTCCAGCCAGCAAGACTGTTTTTACACCATATTTTAAGGCTGCCCGAATAGTCTTTTCCACCAGGACTTCCACCAGGGCTGCCTCAAATTCGGCCGCCATGTCATTTACGTTTTGCAGTCCTCTGCGCTCAAGCTTTTTCCACTCGTTCATAGTAGCTGTCTTGAGACCACTGAAACTGAATTCATAATCATCCCGGTCCAAAAAGACCCGCGGGAGTTTAACTTTACCCGGACTACCGGTCAGGGCGGCCTTCTGTATAGCAGGACCGCCCGGGTACCCCAGTCCCATAAAGCGGGAGACCTTGTCAAAAGCCTCCCCAGCCGCATCGTCCCGCGTCTCACCTATTATTTCGTAAGAGATCATATCCTTCATATACAAAAGGCTGGTATGTCCTCCGGAGACCACCAGGCAGATGCAGGGAAATTCAATCTCATGTTCCAGGAAGTTGGCATATATATGGCCATGGAGATGGTTTACCGCTATCAGTGGTTTATTCAAAGCATAGGCAAAGGCCTTAGCAAAAGATACCCCCACCAGCAAAGCCCCGATTAGGCCCGGTTTATTGGTAACAGCTACTCCATTTATCTGCCGATAGGTAAGTCCCGCCTCCTGAAAAGCACCGTCAACCACCCCGGCAATATTCTCAATATGTTTGCGTGAAGCTATTTCGGGAACTACGCCGCCAAACTGCTGGTGTATTTTAATCTGTGAATTTATTACATTAGACAGTATCTGCCGGCCGTTTTTGACAATAGCCGCTGCCGTTTCGTCACAGGAACTTTCTATACCCAGAATTAAAACATCTTGCATTAATTACACCTGACTTTACTATAGATTTAGTTAGAGAATCAGACGGCTACACTGATCAGCCCTATTACTTCTTTAAGCAGGGGAAGATCAGAATAAATACTTGATCATTACTATAGCATCTTCATTATTGTCGGAATAATAAGCTTTACGTATGCTCATATCCACAAAGCCCAGTTTTTTATACATGGTCCGGGCTGCCAGATTGGAAGGTCTTACTTCCAGTAAAATGTGATTGGCCTTTTTCTGACGTGCTACCTTTTCGAGTTCCAGCATCAGAGAGTGCCCCAGACCTCGCAGGCGGTAATCCTGGCTAATGGCTACATTGGTTATATGCGCCTGCTCAAAAACCACCCATATGCCGCCATAACCTGCCACTTCTCCCTCTACATCGCAGACCAGATAAGCGGCAAAGTTGTTTTTAAGTTCGGAAAGATACGATTCACGTGACCAGGGCAGGGCAAAAGCCTCTTGTTCAATAACCATAACCCGGTCCAGGTCCTCGTCCGTCATCTTCCGGACTAAATAATCCTGATTCAACACTTATAATTCTCCCCTGTTCAGCCTGTATTCCGCCTCTGACAGCCTTACATAATGAGGCCGCAAAGTAAACACATTCTCCCTCTCGCCCTTCTCCAGCTTGACTGCAGCCAGGCTGGCCAGAGCCGCCGCCCGGGGCAGCATCAAATGAGCCGGCACCGGCCTTAATTGATCGCCCAGTTCTTTCCGGAAAAACTCCTCATAGGGCCGGTAACCATCCCCCACCAAAATAAAGCTATTCTTATGTGCAGCTTCGGCCGCCTCACGTGCCCGCTGTACAAATTCGCCCGGTGAGCAGGCCAAATCATTGCTCAGCCTTACCGGATAACAACCCGTCACATCATAAAAGGCAGTATAGACCTCCTGTTTGCGGGCATCCAGCAAGGGGCAAACCAGTGCATCACTGCCGCAAATATTATGGGCCAGCACATCCAGAGTAGACACACTCACTACCGGTTTGCCGGAAGCCATACTTAAACCTTTCACCGTGGCCAGACCGATCCGCAAACCGGTAAACGATCCCGGTCCTACCGTGACTGCTATGGCCGATACATCAGCCAGGCGGCACTCACATTTTAACAAAACTTCATCCACCATAGGCATAAGAGTCTCGGAATGAGTTTTTTTATAGTTAACAAATTCCTCCCGCATAAGTCCATTTTCATTTAAAAGAGCCACCCCGGCCACCGGAGTAGCACTATCTATCGCCAGTATCAACAACTTTCTTCAACTCCTTAAGCCTGGCATCATATTCCATCCCGGAGGCAGACACCAGAACCCTTCTTTCCCGTTCATAATCATCATCTACCAGCTCAATCTGGATATGCAAAGCCTGGTCGGGAAGTTCACCGGTCAAGCAGGGCCATTCGATAAAAGCAATACCGTCCTTTTCGAGATAATCCCCCAGCCCCAGGTCTTCCAGATCATTATTCTCCAAACGGTAAAAATCAAAATGATAGATGGGGGGATTAGTCTGGTAAATATTCATTATGGTAAAAGTAGGACTGGTGACTCGCCCCTGGTATCCCAGCCTTCGGGCCGCACCCCGTACCAAAGTAGTCTTGCCCGCACCCAGCTCTCCGCTCAGATACACCACATCCCCGGGCCGCAGTACCGACGCCAGCCGGCCACCGAAATCCTCCATGGCTTGTTCATCTGGTATTATTATTTGCAAAAAGTTCACCTCATTCAGAATTATCACGCGATGTCC
>DHSK01000062.1:15688-74493 GCA_002408445.1 Syntrophomonas sp. UBA5288 | reverse complement strand
AACGTTATTCATAGCAATGACACAGACTTTTAAAATAAGGTTTACCGGCAAAACCATGCCTGGTTCAGGCCCTATAAAAGTTTCAAAGCATCCCGTATCTGCTTAAAATCTTCCCACACCGGCCTCTTGTAACTTTCATTTCTCAAAAGTGCCGCCGGGTGATAGGTTGCCATAATTTTTATATCATTGCGGGCAAACCATTTGCCCCTGACCTGCCCGATCCGCGCTTTGGGATCAATAACCGTCTGGCTGGCCAGAGCCCCCAGGCATACTATCATCTGCGGTTTAATGATCCTTATCTGTGCCTCCAGATAGTTCCGGCACTCTTTTACTTCGTCCGGATTGGGAAGCCTGTTGCCAGGCGGCCTGCATTTCACCACATTACCGATGTAGACCTCCTGGCGCTTGATTTCAGCCGCCTGCAGGATCTTATCCAAAAGCTGGCCTGCCCGTCCTACGAACGGAATCCCGGCGGCATCCTCGTCCTTTCCGGGCCCTTCACCGATCAACATTAATCTGGCATCCGGTTGGCCATCGCCAAAAACCACCTGCTGACAGGAACTGCGCAGCCGGCAGCGGTTGCATTTAAGGGCTTCCTTCTGTAAATCTGCATAATCATTAATAGCCGGAAATGCATCTTCTGCTTTTACTCCCGGCAAAAACACCGCAGCCGGCTCAGCAGTTTTCTGCCATTCCGGAAATTTATCCACCGGTTTCGGTCTAACCTCACCAAATAAACCGGGCTGTTCAGTAAACATTCTCTCCCCTCCCGCCTAATTCTAATCTTTCTGTACAAAAAACTCCATAATAGCATGCCCTGGCCGGGTTAATCATGCTAATATAATTTGCCCAAACCATCATTTAGTTTGTTATTATTATATATTAACATTACAGCTTTGGATTGAAACCCCCATACAAAAAGCGGGCCTCTTGCAAAAAGAAGCCCGCTCCTAACGTCGGGCTGTAGGGCCTGCTACGTTGTTTTTATAAATGTCTGTGATATCAAATCATGGCTTGCTAATTATTAGTTTCTATCACATTATACAAATCGGTAAATCCGTTCCCTATCCTCCAGAAAGATATTCCGGCCAGATCATTTTCTACCGCCACATTCCATTTTTCCTGCAGACTCCGCTGGTTTTCCAGCCATATCTGGTGGCTGTTACCGTTGCTGTCAGTATAAGTATAACAGGGGCTCATGCTGGCAGTATCAAATCGTTCATTTACCTGATATTTGGCTTTAATACTGTTTAACTTGCTCAGCGTAACCGTGCTGGTGGATAAACCAGGTGACCAGTCATAACCATAAGTAGGTATACCAAGCAGTATTTTAGCAGCCGGCATATGAGCAGTCATATAGGCTGTCACCTCCCTGACCCACCATAGCGGTGCAACCGGTCCCGCCGCACTGGTTGTGTAGCTGTAGTCATAAGCCATAACTACTACCAGGTCTGCCACCTTGCCAATACCATCGTAATCATAACCGGTAGCCCATTTATCCTGACTGGTACGGGCGAATACCGCCGCCGACAAGGTTTTGTCGCCCAGTGCACTCTTAAGTTCCGCTAAAAATGTGGTAAACAGTCCGGCATCGTCAGCCGGGATAAACTCAAAATCGATGTTCACCCCATCATAGCCGTCCTTATTTACCCGGGTCACCAGGTTGTTGACCAGCCGGGTACGGTTAGCGGGGTTGGACAGCAGTTGATGCAGCCCCGCCTTGTCCATGAACACCACACTGGCATGGCACTTAATACCGTGGCTGTGTGCAAACGCCAGCCTTCCGGCATAATCGTCATCATATTCATAAAACAGGTCACCATTGCCGTTGGTCTCAAACCATCTGAAAGCCACATCATCGAATAAACCGGCATTGTTCTTCAGCTCGTCAAAATTACGATAATAATAGGCAAATACCCTTTCATGCTGGTCAAAATTTATAGTCACCTGACGGGACGAAGCCCTCCAACCTACCACTGCCCCCAAATTCTCTGCTATAAAGCGCAGGGGCACAAAAGTGCGGTTATTGTATATGTATGGCGCCACATCCATGGAAGATGTCACTCCGTTAACCACCACCCGGCGGCTGCCGATAGCAAACTCAAAAGTCTTGCCCTGGCATTCTATGATCACTTTACTGCCGGTGGGTTCCCAGCTAACCTGCCCCTGTAAAGCCTTGTCCTCTACAATAAAACGAATAGGCACCATGGTGCGTCCACCGACAAGCTGTGCGGAAGGACTGAAAGAACGGGATTCGCCATTTATGCTTATATTTACATTCTCATAAGCCAAAGCGGAACCGGGTGGTAAAAACATGATCATTAAAGTAAAAATTAGTAAAATACATTTTTTTCTCACATCAAGGAACTCCTTACCATTTTTTTAAACCTATAACTAATTCGTTTAAAGCGGCGGAAATTCCTTGATGTAAATACTGGAATGGGACTTAGTTAATATATTTTTGAGGACGGAAGAGACCGTTCAGGTCATCCAGAGGAACGTGAACCATATTGTCCTGGCTCACTACGGCCAGGATGACCATTTCCTCACCGGTGTATTCCTCGTTATAAAAGCCTAAAACGCATATGGTCATCATGTTTCCGTCCAAATATACGGTAAACATATCACCTTTTTTCACTGTCATCCCCCCACACTTCTCCATCCACTAACACCCAATCCACTTTTGAGCGAAATTCCAGGGGGTGGCCGTCAAAAATTACTATATCGGCCCTTTGACCCGGTTTTAGCGAGCCAATTTCATGATCAACCCGGAGCATCTCAGCCGGCCTGCAGGTCAGAGCCTGCAGAGCCGCGTATTCATCTAATCCTTCCCGTACCGTAAGCGCGGCACATACACGTAAATGTTCAATTGGTACCACCGGATGGTCGGTAATTATACTGAACCGGACTCCACTTTGCTCCAACCGCAGGGCATTTTTAAAAGAAACTTCTTTCATTTCCACCTTAGCCCGATTTACCAGCAAGGGACCTAAAAATACCGGAACATCTCTCTTCTCCAATTCATCTGCTACCAGAAAGGCCTCGGTCCCATGCTGAATTATCATATCAATATGGAACTCATCCTTAATGCGCAGGGCGGTAAGAATATCATCAGCCCGGTGAACATGCACTAATAGGGGCATTTGCCCTTTGAGTACCATGATCAGTGGAAGCTGTTTTAAGGTATCCTGGTCATCATCCTTATCGACCAGCCGGGAAGCCCGGTACAATGCTTCCCGCATCAAACTGGCATTGGCCATGCGGGTCTGGGGTGTTTTCTTCTGCCTGGTATAGACCCGTTTCGGATTTTCCCCCAGGGCCGCCTTAAGTCCCCAGGGATTGTGGTAAATCATTTCACTTAAAGTGGGAGCCAGATGTTTTAAGAAAACTGCCTGCCCGCCGATTACGTTAGCACTCCCGGGCATACACATTGATCTGGTAACTCCCCCTTTTAAAGCATCGGTAAAAGCCAGGTCGGCAAAATTTATACCATCAACCGCCTGTAATTGAGGTGTCAAAGGATCACTGGCTTCGTTGACGTCATCGCCTACTGTACCATAGATCTCCTCCTCCAGGCCTATATGGGTATGGGCATCTATAAAGCCGGGAGTAACATACTTGCCGGTTGCATCTATGACTGTTGCATCAGCCGGTATGGCAATATCACTTCCTACCGCCTTGATTATTTTTTTATCGACCAGGATGACAGCATGGTCTATTATACCTTGACTGCCCATAGTAAATACTTTTCCGCCTTTTATCGCCAGCACTTTCGAAATCTCCTCTCCTGATACACTATATGTTATGTCGCTTTATTTGGGGTCGGTTAGCGGCTTCCCAATTAAATAATATCCCAGAGAGACGCAGCTGTCTCTTTAGACCCAATTAACCGTCCATAGCCGCATGCCACAACCGCCTATGAAAATGCGTCATCCTGAGTGTTAACGAAGGATCCTTCCCTTGTTAATCATTAATATCGGCAAGATTCTTCACTGCGTTCAGAATGACAAGAACAGTATTTTCGTATTAAATGCCCTTAGCCGCACTGACAAAGGATTTGAACAACTGACCGGAGGCTTCATCATTTAAACATTCGGGATGCCACTGTACACCGATAAAAAAAGCCTGTCCGGGATCTTCCAGAGCCTCCACCGTACCGTCGGAAGCACAGGCCGTAATTTTCAAGCCATCAGCCAGCTGTTTTACCGCCTGGTGGTGAAAACTATTTACTCTTATTCTATCTTTTCCGATAATAGACGCTAATCTGGAACCGTTATCAATTAATATACCATGAATAGGTACGTCCCGGGGGGCATTTTGATTATGTTCAAACCCACCCGGCAGATCCTGGATAAGGCTCCCCCCTACCGCTACATTCATAACCTGGCAGCCGCGGCAAATCCCCAGTACCGGGATATTTTGCCTTAAAGCCAGCCGGGTAAGCCGGATCTCGAAATAATCACGTAAAAGGCTGACCCTGCCCAATCCCTTAAGTGGTTCCCCCCCCCACCAGGCCGGGTCTATATCCCCACCGCCCGACAAAAGTACCCCCCCGCAAAGGGTTAAATAGCTTTCAATAAGTTCATCATCACGCGTGGGAGGCAATATTACAGGCATTCCCCCGGCTGCACCGATCGCGTTGAGATAATAATCTTTAAGGAAGACTGAACCCGTGTCATCGTCACGGCTGCCGGTGATACCAATCAACACTTTCAAAAAACTCAACCCCCTCCTAATGGTTTAAGTCCCCGTTTGCCCGGTCCGGGTCTGAACGACTATGCCTCCATTAAAAAGCGCATATTTGAGAGTTTGCATAATTCCCCAGACCCCATTTGTCATTCTGAGCCTTAGCGAAGAATCTTAAGATCCTTCGGTTTTCCTCAGGATGACATTTGCATAGTTACGGCTTGAATTATAAATTATGATTGTCCCCAAATAAAAAAGGATCGGAATATTATATCCAATCCCAGGTGTATTTGTGATGTAATGTTTAGTTATTATGTATTTTCAGGGTATGTCATATAATCCCAGGCTTACCGTTATGGCCTTATCCACCTTCTGCATGGTCTCTTCATCGAGGGCCGCCAGTCTCTGTTTTAATCTGGCCTTGTCAATAGTCCGGATCTGTTCCGCCAGTACTACCGAGTCGCGTTCCATACCGTAGGTCTTTGCCTTAAGTTCAACATGGGTAGGGAGTTTGGCTTTATTAATCTGAGAGGTTATGGCCAGTACTATCGTGGTGGGACTGTACTGATTGCCGATATCATTTTGCACTACAAGTACCGGTCTAATTCCGCCCTGTTCAGACCCTACCACCGGATTAAGCTGTGCAAAATAGATTTCGCCCCTTTTTATCATCTATCTTATCACTCCAACAATTTATCTATACCGTTAATGATGGCTTCTTCTTCTATCCCATAATGTTCACTGGCAAGATTTAAATTCAATTCAGCCATTTCCAAATAGCCTTTTTTCATTTGTTCTCTGGTCAAATTCTTTTTTCGCTCCCTAAGATAAAATCTGATAGCCTCTCTGACTATTTCACTGCGGTTTTTACTTTCCACTGTAGTTAAGGTATCCATCTCAGAAAGTAAATTCTCAGGGACAGTAATTATAATTCGTTTCGAATTTGGCAAAAACGAGCACCTCCGCAACAACAGATAAGACTCCATAACTAATTATAATAACTTGCAGTTGCACTCGCAAATCCAATAATTACAAAAGACCTTACGAGGTGTAGATTCTCGGTACTCGTGGGGTTATTAAACAGACCAATTCATAATTAATAGTTTGGGCGATACCGGCTAAATCATCAACTGTAATACCATCTTGAGGCCGTCCGAAAAGAATTATCTCATCACCTGTTTTAACATTGTCGACCTCGCTGACGTCAAACATACATTGATCCATACAGACGGTTCCGATTAATGGTACCCGCTGTCCTTTGATAGCAGCCCAGGCCCGGTTAGATAATGAACGGCTGTAGCCGTCCGCATAGCCTGCTGCCACCGTGGCAATTTTCATATCGGAAGAACTGACAAAGGTACAGCCATAGCTGACCGCTTCGCCCTTTTTCAGAGTCTTAACCATAGTAACCCGGCTTTTCATGCGCATAGCCGGTATAAGATCAAGATTCTGGCGTTTAACCTCATTGGAAGGATAAAGACCGTAAGTTATAATACCACTGCGAACCATATCGAATCTGGTTTCCGGCATATCCATGATAGCCGCGCTGTTGGCGACGTGTTTTAGTTCCGGCTTTACCCCGCGATTTTCCAGTTCCTCCAGCATCTCCTGGAACAAACCCAATTGCCGGTGCGTATAGCTCTTATCTTTCCTGTCCGCTACGGCAAAATGGGTAAAAATGCCCTCCAGTTCAATGCCCGGCAAACGGCTGATGGTTACAATGTCACTAACAGCTTCTTCTCCTGGTATAAACCCAATACGGCCCATGCCGGTGTCAAGTTTGATATGCAATTTGGCCTTTTTCGGACCTGCTGCCTTAGAGTATGCCAAGGCTGTTTCTAGATCATAAACGGCGGCACTAATATTATTATCTATTACCAGGGAAGCATACCGGGTGGGTATATATCCCAACACCAGTACCGGAGTATTTATACCGCAATGGCGCAATGCCATTGCTTCTTCCAGCGACGCTACCCCGAAAAACTCTGTTCCGGCCTCCAGTGCGGCCCGCGCCACTTCTTCCATGCCATGCCCATAGGCATTGGCTTTTACTACTGCCATCAACTTGGTATGCGATCCGATCAATGCTTTGATGCTGGTTAGGTTATGTTTTATGGCTGCTAAATCTATTTCTGCCCAAGTTCTAGCTGTATTATCCATTCTCTTGCACCAGCGATTTCAATACGTCGTTACGAGTAATAATCCCTACCAGTTTGTCATGCCGCACTATCGGAATACGGTTTATCCGTTTTTTTTGCATTAACTCAACTACTTCCGGGACCGGAGTATTTTCATCCGCTACTACCACCCTTTTGGTCATGGCATCCCTGACTTCGGAAGCAGTATATTTCTTGACGTTATTATTAAAACGTATGGGGTTATCCAGAAAAATAATACTGTCAAATAAAGTAATATAGAATGGCACCTTCAGTTCGCTGGCTTTTATCATCAAATCCTTTTCCGTGACTATGCCTAAAACATGCTTATCGGCATCAACCACGGGTATACCGCTGATTTTGTGCTCCACCAGTATTTGGGCGACTTTTTCTACCTTTTCTTCCGGACCAACCGTAATAACCTCTCGGGTCATAATATCTTTGGCCAGCATTTCCATAACCTCTCTTCCTGTTCAAATTTGTACTGTTCAGTCTGCAGTTAATTATTCTCCAATTGTTTTAAAATATACGGGATAGTATTTAGTATATCACCTGCTACAATACCTCTTTGTCCTTTTTCCCCGGCGGCATAATCTCCCGCCAATCCATGCAAATAAACGGCAGTTATGGCTGCATCCCGGGTCTTTAGGCCTTGAGCGATAAGTCCGGCAATCATACCGCTTAAAACATCTCCGCTGCCGGCTGTGGCCATACCAGGATTACCCGTAATATTTACAAAGACCTCGCCTGAGGGTGTGGCCACAATCGTCTTGTTGCCCTTCAACACCAGACACACACCATATTCTACCGCAAATTGACGGGCTATTTGCATGCGATCGGCTTGAATCTCTTCTATGGTCCGATTGATCAAACGGGCCATTTCGCCGGGATGAGGGGTTAATACTATCGGCACCTGGCGATTTTTTAAAATATGGGCCTCCCCTCCCAGTGCATTAAGGCCGTCGGCATCAATAACTACCGGACTGCCTGCTTTCTCCAGCACAAAACGGAGCACCGCGCCGGCTTCAGGATATCTGGACATGCCCGGTCCTATGGTACAAACTGAGGCGGCAGTCAGCAAATTCTCAATAACCGGTAAAGCCTCCAGGGCAATGGCAGAGTTCTCTGTTTCGGCTAAAGGAGTAGTCATTACTTCCATATCGGCCGCAGCAATGGGCAAAGCCGAAAGCGGTACGGCAGCGGTAACCAGCCCCGCACCAATGCGCAGTGCGGCAAAGGAAGACATTCTGACTGCCCCGGTCATCCCCAGTGAGCCGCCTATAATGAGAGCATGCCCATAAGTACCTTTGTGCGTTTCCGGAGCCCGGGTATATAGATAAGGCTTAATCATGGCCTCAGTAATTAAATTGGTCGTAAGTTCCGGGCTTTCCAGTAAAGACCGGGGAATGGATATATCGGCAACGGTCAAAGTGCCGGCATAATCTTTACCCGGTTCCACCACCATTCCTATTTTGGGCAGGGCAAAGGTTACCGTCTGCCTGGCTTTAACTGCCTCGCCGTGTACTTTACCGGTATCGGCTTCCACTCCGGAAGGGATATCTACCGCCACTACCGGAGCTTTGCACCAGTTCATCATTTTCACCACCCGGGCATCGAAATCACCCAGGACCCCTTTAAAACCAATACCATACATGGCATCCACAATAATATCGCAGACCAGCAATGACAGCATCAGCCGGTCCAAGTGTTCTTCCGTAAATAGGGGATAAATCCGGTCCGTCATTTTGGCCAGAATCCGATAATTGGTGCCGGCATCGGGGGTCATCCGGTCTGCTTCTCCCAGCATAAAAACATCTACCGTCGCTCCCGCATTTATGAGATGCCGGGCTACCACCAGGCCGTCACCGCCGTTGTTACCTTTTCCTGCTATTATCACCACCGTTTTACCGGCGGTTGGGGCCAGCATCTCATCGATTACTTCCACTGTGCGCAGGCCGGCATTCTCCATCAAGATGAGACTCGGTATCTCATAATCGGTACTGGCCTTTTTGTCAATCCTCTTCATTTCTTCAGCTTTAAGCAGTTTCATGGAACCATCCTTTCCGTGGCGATGACTACCGCTATCGCCTGATGATGAGTATGAGAAATGCTCATACTCAACTCCTTAATCTGATGGGCCCGGCATTGTTTTAACGCCTGTCCATGGACCAGCAATTCAGGTTTTCCCATCGCCTGATTTATAACTTCAACATCGTGAAAACGTACCCCTTTTATAAAATCGGTATGCAATTTGCGGAAGGCTTCTTTGGCGGCAAAACGGGCGGCCAGGGAGGGATAAGGATTGGATTTGCCGTAACAATACTGCAATTCGTTCGCAGTAAAGACCCGCTCCAAAAAGCGCGGAGTCCGGGTAACAACCAATTTTAATCTTTCAATATCAACCATATCGATACCTATCAATAAAATCGCCTTCCTCATAAACAAGAAAAGCCCTGAAACCTGACCAGATTCCAGGGCCGATTCCCGTTCTTAAATTTCCTCCTGTGCCGCCGCTACCAGTTCAGCTTTTTCTCCTTCGTTCAGTATCTTATCCATATCAAGTAAAATCAAGAGCCGATCATCGACTTTACCTACCCCGGTCAGGTATTCAGCCGTAATACCACCGATAATGGTAGGGGCAGGTTCAATGCTGTCCAACGACAAGCGCAAAACTTCACTCACTTCATCAACTATAATACCCACTGTATGACCTTCGACTTCTACTACCACACTTCGGGTTTCATTAGTAACCTCCGACGAACCCATTTCAAATCTTTTCTTCAAATCGATTATTGGTATTATTTTCCCGCGCAGGTTTATAATTCCCTCTACAAAAGCCGGGGCCTGCGGAAGTCTGGTCGGCGCAGTCATGGGGATTATCTCCTGCACCTTGGTGATGGGTACACCATATTCGCATACGGTGTTGGCACCTTTAAGCCTAAATACCACCAGTTGAATCTCATCAGCCATATTATACCCTCCTCTATACGATAATTATGCCTTAACCATTAGATCTTCCAATTTTGTCATAGTGCTTATATATTCCATTAAATGATGGTATTTTCCTGTTAGATAATAAAAATAAATAAAAATAGGCCAAAGGTAAGGGGCCACACCCCTAACCGGAAATGTCCCCATGGTAAAACTCACCGGTAGGCTATGCCTTACCGCCGGTCTCCGTAGGCAAAAGCCAGGCATAAGAACCGTCCCCATGCCTGGCCTCTGTTTTATTATTCTGTTTTCTCAGACATTACCTCGCAGGTTTCGTTTTGTTTCAGGCGACGGCCCTGTTTACGGCAGAAACCTGCACCCAGGCAGTAATTGCCCCCCTCTATACGCAGGGCCTTGCCATTTATCAAGGCATCGGCAATACCGGCATGGGCTGAGGCAAGGATACGCTGAAAAGTTGGTCGGGATACGCGCATCATCCGGGCGCAATCCTCCTGTTCCAGGTTCATCAGGTCTTTTAACCTGACCGCTTCCAACTCTTCAACTTTCAATACAACTTCTTCCAGATCGGCCACAGGTATTCCCTGTGGTTTAAAATATCTTACTTCCGGTTCTGATTCTACTTTTCGGCAGCGCGGTTTTCTGGGCATGTTGCATCCTACTCTCAAAATTTATGAACATATGTTCATCTTAAGAATATGCAATCCTGCTCTGTTTGTCAAACATTCGAGCATTGCTTTAAAGCGCTGGCCAGTTGTTCATTGGTAAACGGCTTACTCAGGTAATAGTCGCAGCCTGCTTCCTGGCATTTATCAACATCCTCGGTCATGGCGTAGGCCGTCAGTGCAATTACCGGGATAGCTGCCAGGGATGATCTTCCTTTTATAATTCGGGTAGCACTGTATCCGTCCATCACCGGCATTTGCATATCCATCAGAATAATATCAGGTTTATATTCGTCCAGCATATTAACACATTGTTCACCATTACTTACTGCCACTACTTCACACCCGAGCTTTTCCAGCATAAGAGTGATCAGCTTGCGGTTGACACTAATATCTTCTGCCAGCAAAACTTCCAAACCGTCCGGAACAGGCATATTAGTAATAGCTTGACCGGATTCAACCGGCGCCGGTGGCGCCGCCGACGCTTTAAGAGGTAAAACAAAGCCAAATTCCGAACCCCCCTCAGGGTTGGCTTTGCACCATATACTTCCCCCCATCAATTCGACCAGTTGCCTGCAAATGGCTAGCCCCAGACCTGTACCATCTTCACCATCCGCAGCAATCACATCATGCACAAATGGTTCAAATATTTTGATTCTATCCGTCTCTTTAATTCCGATTCCAGTATCGATAATCGCTATTCTTATCGGGTACATCCCCTCCGACACTTTAAAACTATTAGCCAGGTCCACCTTGACCTTTACGTAACCCCGGCGGGTGAATTTGAAAGCATTGCTCAGTAGATTGGCAATAATTTGCTTGATTTTAGCATTGTCACCGATCACATTTCTCGGTACAGAAGAAGAAATATGAACGGAAAGCTCGACATTGGCACTAATATTGGGATAGAAAGAATTCACGGTATAATTGATTAAATTATACAGATCGACTGATTCCAGTTTTATTTCCACCTGGCGTGCTTCAATTTTGGATAAATCCAGCATATTATTGGCCAGATCCAATAACTGTCTGGCACAGTATTCCATGGTAGCCAGACCTTCCTGATTAGGAGGGCCTTCACTTACCGATCTTAATAATTCACAATAACCAACTATTCCGACCAAAGGGGTACGCATTTCGTGGCTCAAGCGAGCCAAAAATTCGCTCTTGGCCTGATTGGCCTCACGTTCTCTGCGCTGGGATTCCAGCAATTCCGTTATATCCCGGGCTATGAGCACTAAACTGGTATTATCACAATCATCATTGATTGTGGTTACCGATAGCTGCAGTGTTTTGCATCCTTCCGGCGTCATCTTTATTTCTCGCTGTCCCTCCCAATGCCCGTTCATAAGTAAATCATTCTTAATCTGGTCAACGAAAGAGTCTTCATTTAGAACAGTTCCCAGCTTCTGTCCTATTACCTCATCCTCTTTCCGGCCCAATAACCTTTCGGCCCCCTGATTCCAGAAGATAATCTGATAATCCGAATCGGTAACAACTATACAATCATTGACATTAGACAACAGGTTGGCCTGCAACTGCAATTCCTTTTGTATTTTTTTGCGGTAGCTAATATCCCTTAAGGTATGCTGTACAGCAGGTTCTCCATGATAGTTAATAAAGGAAGAAGCCACCTCGCAGGTAAATACTTCCCCGTCAGCATCCACCATCCTTAATTCCACCAAGGAGGGTGTAGCCTGACCTGTATCCCATTTGGCCGCAATTTCCCGGGCAGTATTCACATCATCCTCCGCGACTCCTGCAAATGCATCTACTTGTCTGATCTCTTCCCGTGAAAATCCGCTTCGCTCGGCAGCTCTGGAGTTAGCATACAGGATTCGGTTTCCCTGGCGCACCACAATGCCATCAGGCGATTGTTCGGCAAAGTTTCTATATATTTCGGTCAAATCTTTCAGAAACTGAATTTTCCGCATATTGTTCGTAATTGAGGTTGCCACTATCAGGGCAGAGGGCTTTCCATGGTAGATAATCGGCTGTCCGGTTATTTCTACCCATGCAGGGTTACCCTCCCAGTCGCAGATCCGGAAACGCAGTAAATCTTTCGGACTATTGTTTTGATATATGAAATATAAGAATTGATCTACTTTTTTAATGTCTTCCGGATAAACAAACTCTTCGTAATTTTTATTTATATAGTTTTTTGCCATCCCGCTTAAATTGGTTATTAATTCGGGATAACAATAAACCACTATTTTCTCCTGAATTATCGCCGTGCAGGTGATGGAATTATCAAAGAAATATTGCTGTTCACCTCCAGGACTCTCCAGCCAAACCTGCACTGCGGGCTTCAGGTCAGTATTCTGCAATCTGTTTAAATCCAGATTATTATCCTGACTCATATTGGCCCCCCTCAGTGAGAAACAAATTCCGGACTATTTTATTATTTAAACTATTCTTTAGTTTCCTGTTTTTCCCTTTTTTAGTTTTCTGTTTTTTTCTTTTTACGCATAGTCAAATAGGCATATAACTCGTTGAACCGATAACGGCTCATCTGAGCGGTTGCAGCATAATCATCAAATGTAATTTCGTAGGAACGTTCACTCACTTCCTGAATAGAAGCGATTTTGTCAGGATTCACAATAAATGATTTATGAACTCGAATAAACCGGTTACCCAGTATGGAACTCATTTCCCCCAGGGTATGGTTTAATTCATAAACCCCGAATTTGGTGTGTAATATAATATTACGTTCCCGCTTCTCAACGAAAATAATGTCTCCTGGCTGTAACAACAGAGTTTCTTTTTTAAGCTTAATTACTATTTTTTCATCGTTTAAACGCATTTGGACTTTAGCGGCCAGGATATCAATAACTTCCCGTACTCTATTCTGTTTTACGGGTTTTAAAATGTAATCATAAGGATGGACGCAAAAAGAATCGATAGCATAACGGGAATATCCCGTTAAAAACACAAAGTAGGTCTGGGGGGCCAGGCTGTATATTTGCCTGGCCACCTCAATCCCGTTCAACTCTTGATCTGCCCCAAGTTCTATATCCATTATCGCAATATCAGGCTTATGTAATGCAAATAGGTCAAGGGCTTCCCTGCCGCTGGCGGCGTCAAATACCCACTCAACCAGTTCACTTTGCTCGATTAGTTTCTTCAGAAATTTACGAGTATAATCTTCATCTTCAAGTAATAATATTTTTGCCATTAGCTCCTAGCCATGTTTTTGAGTGCTTCCGGTATTTCGGGTTCATGAATGATGAAAAAACAACATGGACTCACTCCGCCGGATACCGCCACCAGCGCAACCAACGACACCATACCTGACATTACCCTACCTCTGAACCTCTTAAACATGTGACACCCTCCTTTTAAAAATTAAATTAAGGATATTATCAAGGGTCTGCATGACCCAATACCCCCCAGGTGTAATAAGAAATGAGCTTGCCAGTACTCCGAAACTAAGAGCAAGGGCAAATTTGTTATAACCCAAATAAAATAGCGCTACGCAAGCCACCAACCATAAACCCAATACCTGTAATGTTCTTATTTTTTGTTGTTTTCTTACCTTCTCATCTTTTATCTCCTTTTTGCAGGTTGCCGGCACCCATTTGCAGGTTGCCCAACCTCCCAGGCTGAACGCCAGAAGAAATACCCCTTTTATTATTAATGAAGGTAGAGCCTGGTCTGCGATCCATCCTAATCCAACCATTAAAATCACACCGGTGCATAAACAGCGCGTCCAGGTTTCCAGATGTACGCCACCACCCAGATGCCGAAAAGAAATATAGGAAATCAAACATAACATCGTGCTCCACAACGTATCCAGCCAAACAGCCGCAATTATTATAAATACCAAATTGAGCAGACAGCCGATAATTATTTCCAGACCATAGGCTAGTATCTCATTTTCCCATTCCGTTTCCGATACATCGGTTAGAATATCAGCTGCATGCTGGGACAGACTTTTTATCAATTTTCATCCCCCCCGATTTAGGCAAATATATAATAAACGTGGTACGCCGATCAGAAATAACCTCAATTGTACCACCATAGCTGTCTACCAGCTTTTTAACCACATATAATCCATAACCTCTTCCATCCGACTTTTTAGTGGTGTAGCCGGGTTTGAACAGATTGTTTTGCTGTAATCTGGTTATCCGGGGTCCGGTATTATAAACGTAAATAGCAAAAAATTCCTCTTCTGCTTTTATTTCAACCGTTACCACCTTACTATCCGGCTCGGTTATTACGGCTTCCAGAGCATTATCGACCAGGTTCCCCAGAATGCTGCAAAAGTCCCAGGCACTTATGCGCATACCGGCCAGATTGCATTTTACACTAAAATCAAACTCCACTCCCCTGCTCTGCGCTACCTGTTTCTTACTATTAAGTAAGGCGGTTACGGCAGGGTGCCCTACCTGTACTATATCAACTTCGTGCCAATAGCTCTCACTTATCCCTTCGATATATTCAGTAGCCTTCTCTATTTCTCCCAGATAGAGCATAGCCTGCAAAGTCTGAATATGCCTGGTATGTTCATGTTTTTGCAACTGCAAAGAATTTAACAGATCCTCCACCTGTGCAAGATTGGACTTCAAAACCTGCATCTCGGTTTCACGGCGGGTTTTTCCTTCCATTTCCTTGATAGAAAAAAGAGCCAGTACCGCCAGTACTACAGCCACCACATTGGCAAAAGGCAGGTAGCTTTTTAAACTTTGTAAATCATTCGATATCAATAATTTCTGGTTAAAAACGGCAATGAAAAGGGTTTCCATCAATATAGTTAAAATCACAAACAAACTGCTCTTATTCATAAACCATACTTATCCTCTTTGAATTGATAAACCACCAGGTCATACCTGGCCATACCCAGGTAAAAAAATATAAGGAGTAGCGCCAGAGGCAGAAAAGATAAAACATTAAGCCAGGGCTGAACTTCAAAATCTGAAATGGTTTTACCGGTCAACATCAGGAAAAAGGGCATTAAGGTGCTTTCAAATATTCCCGTTATCATCACGCCGGTTAAATTTGCTATCAGCGCTTGCCACCACTTAATATTGGTCATCAGGCTTATTAATACAACCAGCATAGTAATTTGAATAAGGGTATGAAGTCCGAACGGCATGGGAAAAAGCCGTACTATATAAGCGAGAAAACCCATAAATACCGAGACCATGAGGCCAGTCTGAAGTGGCATGTCAATATCATATAATTTAAAACCTATCAGCAATATCAGAAAAGTTTGGGGTACAGATACTAATAACGCCACATACCAGGGTATGGGATACATTTGATCAGCTCCACCAAATAATTTTCTTTACCTATTTCTGTAACATTTTCCTGTTTCCTGCTATTTTGTGTATTTGACCGGATTTTGGGCGCGAATAACCGATAAATAAGACGAGGACGGTCCTTTGGTCATATCTCGGATATGAAAAAGGGACCGTCCTCTGTCATACTTTTTATCTAATCCCGATTTAGAAAATACAACTGGCGGTTCGGTCGGCATGGGTGCGATTAAGTACTATATCCCTTCCCACTTCATAACCCTGTTCAGTTAGAAACCCGGAAACCGTCCTTTCGGCTAATGACGGTGTGTTATTTTGCTTGCTCAGATGGGCCAGGAATACCTGCATAGGCCCCTGTTGACCGGCATAAGCCAGCAGGCGGGCCGCATCCAGATTGGATAGATGGCCCTTGATCCCTTTAATGCGCTGTTTTAAGAAAGAGGGGTAAGGACCGGTCTGCAGCATCTCCATATCATGGTTGGATTCCAAGATTGCCAGGCTGGCATGAGCCAGGGCCTGCTTAACTTCCGGGGTAATAACGCCCAGGTCGGTAGCCAGAGTCCATTTGATTTTACTCCAGTAGAAACAAAAGCCTACCGGGTCACTGGCATCATGCGATATGGGAAAGGTTTCAATTCGAACCGGACCTATGTCAATATTCTCGTAAATATCACAGCAGCATTGGGGAGGCAGTTTAGACCGGCAGGGAATCCCTTCCCATGTTCCCGGCCGGGTATAAACCGGTATTTTATGCCGCCGGATGAATACATCCAATCCTTTAATATGGTCGATATGTTCATGGGTAATTAAAACACCATCCAACTCACCCGCTTTAACTCCCACCCCGGCCAGGCCCTGTTCTATGCGGCGGGCACTAATGCCGGCATCAATTAGTATGTTTTTGCCTCCCAGCTGCAGCAAAACTGAATTGCCCGTACTACCGCTGGCCAGTATATGTACTTGCATAATACTCCTCATTCCCTATTCTTTTCCCAACTTAAATGCTATGTTAAATACTATACTATTTTATCGATTTCTGGGTGCCCCAAAATTGAAATCACAATCATTTATGAAATGAGTATAAGAGGTAAGTTATGTGCGAACCAACTAGAACTGTCTTTACCGGTGCTGCGCTAACTTTAACACCCCACCCCTGCATTTGTTCCCCTATTATGCTCTGCGTAGTTTGTCATTATTAGGATCTGTGTTAATCATAGTTAATCTGTGTCCTTCTGTGTTGAATTTTCATATTAACCAGCAATGAGAATGCGTCATCCTGAGTGTTAACGAAGGATCCTTCCCTTGTTAATCGTCAATACCGGCAAGATTCTTCACTGCGTTCAGAATGACAACAACAGTATTTTCCAATTAATTGACAAAATTTAAAATTTTTCTCTGGGTTTGGAAGGAATTCTATCTTTAGTTAAGAATATAATGTTAATTAAAAATTGGTCTGACCATCAGGACATCAGGTTAACAGGAGAGCGTTTTCTGCAGCGATTGGTTGCAGTAACAGGCGCTTTTAGCCATAGCTGATAAAATACACCTTTGGCAGTACCATGGAAGAATGGAGGAACATTATGTTAGAACTACGAATCAACGGATTTGGCGGGCAGGGCTCCGTTACTCTGGCTCATCTGTTAGCCCAGGCTGCACTGGAAAATGGGGAGCAGGGACAGGCCTTGCCTTTCTTCGGGGTTGAACGCCGCGGAGCGCCGGTGCGGGCAGCAGTGCGCATGTCTCCCTCTACTATCCACGTGCACAGTCAATGTGAACTGCCGGATTATGTGGTAGTGATGAGCGAAAAGCTCACCGAAGCGGCGGTCAATGAAGGCATTAACGAGATCGGCACCGTGATAATCAATGCTCCCCACGCCGTACCCGTAGAGAAGCACCCTACCTGGCAGGTGGACGCCGACGCCATCGCCCGCGAAGCCGGATTATTTTCCGCCGACGGGCCCTTTATCAATATTCCACTATTCGGTGCGGTGTGCCGGGTGCTAAATATCCCGCAAAATGTTATGGAACAAACTATCTTAAATAAATGGCCGGGAAAGAGCGAGCGCAATCTGGGCGCCGCCGGCAAGGCTTATAACAGTGTGGCCCAAATTAGCGTATAGCACGCTTCAGTCCGTATTTCAACGCCTTGATCTTCACCTTTTTATACGATCTGGCAGATCAGCGAAAGGAATGTAAATAAATGAAATCAGTTACAAAACCCTACCGGCCCATTTCCTGGCCCACGAAGGGAGCCGGCGGTGACACCGGTTCCTGGCGGGCACACCGTCCGGTCATTGATACTCAGATATGCAGCAAATGCCAGCTTTGCTGGGTATATTGTCCGGAAGCGGTCATTGACCGCAGGGAAATTACAATTGATTACCGCTACTGCAAAGGCTGCGGTGTGTGCGCCACCGAATGCCCCACCGGCGCGATCAGCATGGAAAAGGAGGAGTAGCCGTATGAAAGCAGCACAGGTTATAATGGATACCGGTGCCCATGCCGCCGCGCTGGCCGTGAAAAGCGCCCGGGTGGACGTAATACCCGGCTACCCCATTACCCCTCAGACCAGTATTATGGAAGCGGTGGCCGCCATGGTCGAAGATGGCGAGCTGAACGCCCGCTTCATTCCGGTGGAAGGTGAACATAGCGCCATGGCCGCTGCCGTAGCCGCTGCCGCTGCCGGTGCCCGCGTTTTCACTGCTACCTCGGCCAATGGCTTGCTGTATATGCACGAAGTCCTACATATGACTGCCGGTGGACGTTTACCGGTTGTAATCTGCAACGTCAACCGCGGCATTTTTGCCCCCTGGACCCTGTGGGCCGATCATCAGGACTCATTTTCTCAGCGCGACACGGGCTGGATACAATATCACTGTTCCTCCAATCAGGAAGTGTTCAACACCATTTTGCAGGCCTTCCGCGTGGCCGAACAGATCAATATCCCTGTGATGGTCAACTTTGACGGCTTTGCTATTTCCCATTGTCTGATGCCGCTTACCCTGCCGCCCCAGGACGATATCGACCGTTTTCTGCCCCCGCATGAACCGGAATGGCGGCTCGACCCGGCTCATCCTTCATCCTTCAGCAATGTGACCAATGCACCCGAATACGCACCTTTCCGTCAGATGCTGTCCAGCGATATCATGGCATCCATCCCGCTGGTAAAGCAGGCGGCCCAGGAATATAAGGATATCACCGGTATGTGGGACGGCGACACCATCGACACTTACCGGCTGGAAGACGCCGAAGTGGTAGCTTTTGCGGTCAACAGTATGGCGGCCGAATTAAGACTTTCCGTCGATATCCTGCGCGAACAGGGCATCAAAGCCGGCCTGCTCAGACCGCGCCTGTATCTTCCTTTCCCCGCCGGGGATATCATCAAGGCACTGCCGCAAAATGCGCAGGTGATGGTACTAGACCGCAATTATAACTTCGGGCACCCCGGCGGTATTTTGGCTTCAGAGCTGAAAAGCGTGCTCTTTGGCCGACGCAATGACATCACGGTTAAAAACCGGGTAATGGGCATTGGCGGCATCGATTTGACCCGCCGTTTCATGGCCGCCGAGATTCGTGCCATGATGGATGAATAAAAAGCATAGGCCAGGAAAGGAATGGATAATAATGACTACCAGTATAAAACAATTACCGGATATTGAGCAGGTTTTAAGCGGCAACGGAGCCTGCGGCGGATGCCCCGCCACCATGGCCTTGCGTATCGTGGGCAAAGCTTTGGGCCCCAACGCCATCATGCTGCTGACCCCCTCCTGCTCGGTAGCCAGCATGGGTATGACCCCTAAGCTGGGCTATAACTGGCCCTGCATAAATGTTTGCTTTGCCACCGCCGGCTCTTCGGCCTCCGGTATTACCCACGCGATTGAAATAATGAAGGAAAAAGGCCGCCTGCAAGGCGAGCTGCCCACCGTATTCAGTTGGGTAGGCGATGGCGGCACCTATGACATCGGCTTTCAGGCGCTTTCCGCCGCAGCCGAGCGCAATGATAATATAATTCACTTTTGCTATAACAACGAAGCCTATAGCAACACCGGCGTACAGCGCAGTGGTGCCACCCCGCGCGGCAGTTTCACCACCACCACCCCCACCGGCAAGCGCCAGCCCAAGAAAAACATGGCCTTGCTAATGCTGGAGCACAATATTCCTTACGTGGCTACCGCCACCGTGGCTTACCCCGGCGACCTGTACGACAAGGTAGTAAAAGCTAAAAACACCCCGGGTATGAAATATATCGAAATCCTGGCCCCCTGCTATTTAGGCTGGCAGTTCGATATGCCCGACACCGTGCAGATGAGCCGTATGGCCGTGCGCAGCGGCGCCTGGCTCTTATGGGAAGCGGAAAGGGGCAAGATCAGCTTCAATAGCCCCAGCTCGCTTATCATGAACGGCAAAAAAGACGCCGCCCCGGTGGATGACTACTTAATGCAGCAGGGCCGCTTCAACCGCCTGCTCCAAGGCCCCGACGCTACCCGGCGCATTGAGGAAATTCAAGGCGATATCGACCGCGAGATCGCCTTTATGCGGGAGCGGGCGAAAATTACGATTTAGAGTACGAAAATACTGTTCTTGTCATTCTGAACGCAGTGAAGAATCTTGCCGATATGATGATTAACAAGGGAAGGATCCTTCGTTAACACTCAGGATGACGCATTTTCGTTGGTGGTTGTGGCCTACAGGGCGATAGCCCTTCAGGCCGGTGTAGAAAATAACATGGAGAAAACCCAGCCCTGAGGCCCGCTCCTAACGTCGGGGCCGTAGGGCAGGCTACAGATTTGAGATATATCTATTTTCATAAATGATTGTGATATCAAATCATGCGGGTTAATATAGAATCAGCAGGCGAGGTGATGGTCGAGTGGTTTTTCAGCCGATTAAAACTAAAAAAATCTATGAGGAAATAGTTGAACAGTTAAAAGATATGATTGCACGGGGAGAATTAAAACCAGGTGAAAAATTGCCGGCCGAAAGAGAAATGGCTGAATCACTGGGAGTTAGCCGTGCCTCCGTACGCGAAGCCCTTACCGCTCTCGAAGCACTTGGCATATTGGATGTGCGCCCGGGAGATGGAACTTTCGTAAGGCAAACCAGCAATTCCGAAACTTTCCCGCCGCTGGCACTGGTCCTGGCGGTGGAACGCAACCCCGGTAAACAGCTGATGGAAGTTAGAAGAGTTCTGGAAACCGAATCGGCTGCGCTGGCGGCTGTCCGTGCTACGGAAGATAATTTAAAAAATATTCGGGAGAGCCTGGAGAAAATGAAGCAGGCGGACAGTGTGTCCCAAGCGGTGGAATATGATCTGGGTTTCCATTTTGCCATCGCCGAAGCTACTCAAAATACCATTTTACTAAGAATGATGAATACCGTTGCCGACTTGATGCACCACACGTTCAGAACTAATCGTGAACGCCTTTATGCCATGCCCCAAAACGGGATCAAGATAATTGAGGAACATACCGCCATATACCATTCCATCCTGGAGCGAAAACCGCAGGAAGCACGGCAGCACATGCTTGAACATATTAATAATATTGAGGCCGGAATAGAAGTAGACTTGGATATCAAGAACTTTTAAGGTTCAAACGAAAGCTCCATCATTTAATCATTCCCATCGAACGATAGGTGTCGTTGTCGACCTCACCTGTAACCGGGAGATCATGCCAGGCTTGATAATATTTTACCGCCAGCTCGGTCATGGCACCGAAACGGCCATCTGCATTGTCAAAAACGATTCCTAATTCCTTGAGCTGGCTCTGCACATAAACCACATCCTGACCGTAGGACTTGATTTTCAATTTACGGGGCCTAAAAGTGCGAGGGTACATTTTGCCATTTTCCACTATTCGCACCCGTGTACCCCAGGGCACCCGGGGGTACAAATCTTCCACATGTCTATTCAGCATACGAATACAGCCGTGGGACATCGAGCCTCCTATTGAATATGGTTTATTAGTTCCGTGGATGCCATAAATTCCCCAGGGAACATTCAATCCCATCCAACGTGTACCGAAGCCATTACCCCAATTCAAAGATTTTTGTATTACTTTCCATTCCCCCAGTGGTGAAGGAGTACTGCCCTTCCCTACTCCCACCGGATATTGCTTGACCACTTTCCCATCCTGGAATAAAGTGAGCGTATGTTTGATTATATCAATTTCAATCATAACATTTCCAGCCGGACCGCTGCTGGTCAGACAGGCCTCTCCCTGTTCACCATACATAAGTTCTTCCCAGACCGGTTGTGATACTGCGCCGGTAACAGGCAGTTCGTTGGCTACCTGGTAAAGTTTGACCAATTCATAAGTATCATCCGCAAATACTCCGGTGGGATTAATATCATAGCCTATTTCCTTGAGACGAGCCTGCAGCATCCAAACTGCTTCTCCACGCAAAAAGGGTTCATTCAGCCACAGTACAGGATAATCGGTACGATCAATCGTAATAATATCGTTTACACTTTTTTCAGCCGCCTGGACCCGGGGGCACGTCGTACATATAAAACTTATAACTATAAGACAGATCAAATATTTTTTGTACGGCACATTCCAACCTCCTGCAAAATTTGTTTACCAATAGATATATTGCCCAGTCTGTGCCGCATTAATTAACTGAAAAAGTTTCCAATACAAATAAATGCCCCAAGGTCCTACCTAAGGGCATAAGAAGCAACTGAAAATATAAAAATTGTCCAACCTGATACGATTAGCATCAAGGTTGTTATTTTAATTTTTTAACGTTTAATTGATTCTGTATAGGCCAAAGCCGTCGGGGTAATGGCACAACCGCCGCGGGCGGTTTCACGCAGGTCCGCCGACATCATATGGCCTACCCGTTTTAAAGCTTCCACCATCTCATCGAAAGGTATGAAGCTGGTTATTCCGGCCAGAGCCATATCCGCGCATACCAGGGCTATAGCAGTCCCCGTGGCATTACGTTTGGAACAGGGTACTTCCACCAGACCTGCCACAGGATCGCATACCAGGCCCAGGCTGCCTTTAAGAGCCATAGCCGCACCATCCAAACACATCTGCGGAGAACCACCCATCATGTGGATTACTGCCGCCGCGGCCATAGCCGAAGCGGAACCACATTCAGCCTGGCACCCGCCTTCGGCTCCTGACAAGGTGGCATTGGCAGCAATTATTTGACCGATACCGGCTGCGACCAACAAACCTTCTACCGCCTCTTGAGCAGTTAGCCCCAGTTCTTCCTCCACCGCCAGCACACACCCCGGTAAAATCCCGCTGGCGCCGGCAGTGGGGGCGGCTACAATACGCCCCATGGAAGCATTTATCTCGGTAACGGCCAGAGCATAGCTCACCGCTTTTAACAGAGTAGAACCGCAGACATTTTTCTTATTGCTGCCGGTAAACAGCCGATGAGCGTTTCCTCCGATAAGCCCGCCCATTGATTTAACATCTGGCTTAAGCCCTTTCTCAACTGCTTCAGTCATGTCGGAAAGCATCTTTTCCATTCTGGCCCGAACCGTAAGCTGATCAGTATCATTTTCCTCAACTTCGGCCCGCAGAACTACCTCACCAAAATTTATGCCATGTTCAGAACATATCGTCAATAAATCACTGCCATGTTTGAACTGGTACATCGTTTCCAGCTCCTTTCCGGTTTAACTTAGCGCAGTCAGGAAGATTACCCGGTTGATTCCCGGTACTTCTTCCAGTTCGTTTATTACATAATTATTAATATCCTGGTCCGTCTCGATCACCATACAGGCTTCGGAGCCACGCGCCTGCCGGAAAACTTTCAAAAAGGCAATATTGATGTTATGCTCGGATAACTTGGTAGCGGCCCGTGCCACTACGCCCGGCTGGTCCAGGTGGCGGGTAATGATAGTGGGATATTGGCCCGTAAACTCAACTTCCATATCGTCAATCATGGTCACCAGAATATTGCCGCCTCCGGTGGAAGAGCCTACGATACTGCACTTTTCTCCCATTTTATACGTAAGGACTATCTTAACCGTATTGGGATGCACATCACCCAGATCCCTGGTATAAAAATGATAATCCAGCTTCTGCCTGGCGGCATAGTTAAATACATCCCTTATGCGTTCATCATCCGGAGCAAAGCCCAGGATACCTCCCAAAAGGGCCCGGTCAGTTCCATGCCCTTTATAGGTCTGAGCAAAAGAGCCATGCAGGAAAAAATCCACCTGCACAAAACTTTGCCGCCCGATCTGGCGGGCAATATTGCCCAAACGAACGGCTCCCGCTGTATGCGAACTGGATGGTCCCACCATCACCGGACCGATTATATCAAAGATTCCTGCTGCCACCCTTTATCCCCTCCTCCTGTTAACTGTCGGACTAAAGATCTCATAAATTCGCCTTTTTCGATCCAGGGCCACATTGCCCTCCACAACTTTTTCTATAATTTTGCGGCACTTTAATCAACTGGTCAAGACCGGCAGGTATAAATGCTGCGGCTATATTTTCAAGGCCTTTTGAAATTCCGCCACATTATTTATAGGCTGCCGGCAGGAAAAATCTTCACAAATATAAGCACTTGCCTTGCCGTCCACCATCTTCATTCCAACCGTATGCGGAATAAGTGCATCCAGTTTATCATCCCCTATATCCTTGAAGGCCGCCAAAGTAAAAGGATTCATAACCGAATGCAATATCTTCAGCATTTTCAGAGTATCTGCGTCACCGTCTTTACCTGCGATTACTATTTCCTGGGGTCGGGACAGGTACAGGGCAACCGCCATAAGATAAAAAGTATGGCCTGACGGTATCTCCTGGGCTGCCCCGGCCTGGATTTCAATTTGGGCCCGGGCCCGGGAGACAAGTTTCTGGTCCCCGGTTAAACGTGACAGTTGCAATAAGTTTAAGGCCGTTACCGAGTTGGCTGAAGGCATGGCACCATCAAACCATTCTTTGGGTCTGGCCGCAAGCTGTTCGGCATCCTCCCCATACAGGAACACCCCACCCTGCTCCGTATCCCAGAAGTATTTTAAGAGGTCATCGTTAAGCTCTAAAGCCAGCTTCAGATAGGCGGCTTTAAAGGTAGTTTGATAGAGTTCCAGCAATCCCCAGATCAGATTGGCATAGTCACCCGCATAAGCCGGATAGCGGGCTTCGCCATCTCTGTAACTGGCCAAGAGCCGTCCATCATCTCTGCGGAGATGTTTTAGGATAAAGGCAACTGCTTTTTCGGCTGCTCGCAGGTAATCGTTATCTTGCAGTATACGTGCTCCCAGAGCCAGTGCGGCTATCATCAAACCATTCCAGGAAGTCAGAATTTTATCATCTTTATGGGGATGAACTCTCTTTTCCCGGTAAGCCAAAAGTTTTTCCCGCAGCTTTTCAAACGAAGCTTTATTATGGAAGGTTCTCTGGTCTATAAGGTTGGGAATATTCTTCCCTTCGAAATTACCCCCGGGAGTTATATCATATGCCTGGCTAAACCGGGTGCCGTCTTCCTCACCCAGAATTTCTTTCACTTCGTCAAGCTGCCAGAGGTAGAACTTGCCCTCCTCACCCTCCGAATCTGCATCTTCGGCCGAATAAAATCCGCCTTCAGGAGAAGTCATGTCCCTAAGCACGTAAGTAAATATTTCCCCTGCCACCTGCTTATATAAATCTTCCCCGCTTATTTGAAATGCCTCCAGATAAGCCATAGCCAGCAAGGCATTATCATACAGCATCTTTTCAAAATGAGGAACCAGCCAGCATTTATCGGTAGAATAACGGGCAAAGCCAAAACCAATGTGGTCATAAATCCCGCCACGATACATACTTTCCAGGGTTTTCCGCACCATGGTCAGGGCCTCTCCATCTTCAGTTAATAAATTATACCGAAGCAGGAACATGAGATTATGGGGCGAGGGGAATTTGGGAGCACTTCCAAAGCCGCCATAGTCCTGATCAAAGTTCGTTGCTAAAGACTCGAAAGCCAGGTGCAGCAACTCTTCGGTTACAGCGCCGGCTTGGACAGTTTGCTGTGCATCCTTCATCCAGTTATAGATCTTGTCACCGGAATTCAGAATTAGATCCCGTTGTTCCCGCCACATCTGTGCTACCCGGGGCAGAAGTTCCATCAATCCCACCATGCGGCCACTCTTTTTGGGCAAATAGGTGGCGGCAAAAAACGGTTTCTGGTCCGGAGTCATAATGATGGTAAGCGGCCAGCCCCCCTGTCCGGTCATGGCCTGGCAAACCGACATGTAGATATGGTCGATATCAGGACGCTCTTCCCGGTCAACTTTTATACAGAGGTAATCATCATTTAACAGTTTGGCAACCTCTTCATCCTCAAAGCTTTCGTGTGCCATGACATGGCACCAATGGCAAGTTCATCATAGTAGACAGGTCAGCTATACCCAATAGATAGGAAAACAGGCTTGTCTTCCAGCCTTGCTTTCTCAAATGCTTCTTCTCCCCAGGGACACCAGTCCACTGGATTATTAGCGTGTTGCAGCAGATAGGGAGATTTTTCATTGATTAACCTATTGGGTATTTTCTTTTGATTGTCCACAGGATCACCCCCTTTCAAAATAGGACGTATCTACAATCGCAAATACGTCCAGTTTATGCTTACTTGAAATTGATTTTGATTCTAATATTTTCTCCATTTCTATACCATATTATGCTCTCTAAGATGGTACGGTACAAGTCATTCCGGCCTGCATTTTCCGTCGTAATGGTAATATTGTCAAAAAAGTTGGACAATGCTTTTAGCCGTTCAGTGTTTGATAGTTGCTGATTAGAATGTATGCGTTTATTCACTCATAAATATCGTCAGTTATTTTGTTAATCTCAAGTTCTCTCTTTCTTTTTCTCTCCAGCCATTCCTCACGACTGTAATCACCCATTTCATACGCATCATTTATAAGTTCCAATGCCTTTTTTTGTTTTGATAATAGGGCTTCCATTTCTGATTTTGATATTTGCAATGCTTGAATGCTATTATCTTCTTCCTCAATATTAGCCAAAAAAGCATCCTTGGGTCTAAAATGCCTGTGATATATTTCGATGAAGGCTATCTCAAAACAGTTATTCTTTATCAGGATGCCCAGGGATATGCAGTGAAAATTGTAATAATTTCTGAAGAGGGGCCAAATGGGAGGAAATGGGCCTTCGATTCAATTGAAAGAAAGTAGAGCTTAAAGGTTCCCATGAATGATTTCATAAAATTTAAACTGTTTCCTTCTCTTGTTAGAATTTGGCCTTGGATAAGGATACCGCTAATTGGCTTTACTACTGGGATTATTCTTTCCGAGACGGGGAATTTAAAGCTGATAAAATATCATTTGATGATCGCTTATGATTTGAGTAATTTAGTAGGTCCCGGTCTGTCCGTTCATTTAAATGAGTTTTTGAACTTATCTTGAAAGCAGTTTCCCTATAATTGACTTTCACCACAAAATTACATCCAGGGTAACTCCAAAAAAATAAGGGCTGTCTCAGAGGGTATCCTGAGACAGCCCTATTTTGGCCTATTATTCAATTTTTTCGTCTCCCTTAGAGATAGAAAGACCTACCCCTTTTTCTTTTAGTAAGGGCAGGCCTTTTATAGGAAATAACTAGTTAGGTTGTCATGGCGCTCAAGAAAAGCTATTATCAGATACGCAACGCAAGCGACAGGATATGCAGAGAAAACGGCCTGTCCCTTGTCAGGCCAGTCCGGGAAAAGGGTAAGGGATTTATCAAATATACCGACGCTGAAAGCGGGCAGCGGCGCACACGTCCGGCCAAAGAGCATGGCCGGAGCTATGCCGAGTACGCCGCCTACAGAGCCGGGGGCAGTTGGAAAAGCAAATTGAGAACCGCCGTGGATGCTATTATTCCGCAAGCGGCAGATTTTGAGGATTTTTTGCAGCGACTTCAACCTGCAGGCTATGAGATAAAGCGCAGCAAATACATTTCCTGTCGTGCGCCAGGGCAGGAACGTTTTACCCGACTAAAAACCCTCGGCGAGGATTACACAGAGGAAGCCATAACAGAGCGCATACAGGGAAAGCGTATCCGTACCGCCAAAGCTGAATGCAAAGACATTAACCTTATCATCGACATTCAGAACAGCATCAAGGTACAGGAGAGCAGGGGCTACGAACAGTGGGCGAAAATCCACAATCTGAAACAGACGGCAAAAACGCTGAATTTCTTGACTGAAAACAATATCCTGCAATATGGGCAGCTACAGGTAAAAATAGCAGAAGTGAACACCGCCACGTTAAAAGGCGTGGAAAAACGGCTGTCCGACATGGCGCTGCTTATCAAAAATATTACCACCTATCAGCAGACAAAACCCGTCTATGACAGATACCGCAGGGCGCGAAATAAGGAGCACTTCAAACGGATGCATGAAAGCAGCCTGATACTGCATGAAGCCTCTACCAACGCATTAAAGAAAATACAGTCCGGAAATAGCAAACTCCCGAATGTGGCGGCGCTGCAAGTGGAATATGAACGGCTTGCCAAAGAGGAAGAAACGCTGTACGGAGAATACGGCAAGCTGAAAAAACAGGTGAAGCAATACGATGTTATTAAGGCCAACGTAGACAAAATATTGGACGTGACAGGGCGGGGCCGGGAGCCGGAAAAAGATAAAAGGCCGTCTATGGATTTATAAGGGGATTTTCCCCTTATGAACCCCAAAGTTTAGAGGATTATCAATTCTCTGTCACCTGCTTTGGAGATAGCATATCTTAGAAAGAGAATGTTAAGGGTGCGAAGTACCGCTCACGGCGGCAAGCCCTTAACATTACTTTCAAATATGCTGAAAAAGGCAAGCGGTGCTGCCTAAGGTGACAAGCAGCACCGCCATCATGGTTAATGCTATTTACTGTCCATTCCACACCTTAGTTTGCAACTTTAGGAGTAGAAGTAACAATTTTGGTTTCTGAACCTCCGTCATTTTTCACATAAAATTCAACATAGCTTCGGTATTCCGTCCCCGGTGTTCCATAATAATAGCAGTCATAAATATATGTACCGGTATTGTAGTCATAGTCGTCGGTTACCAGGGTATCGATGGACTGCCAGTAACCGCCTACCTTTTTTTGAATTTCCAAGGTTATGATGCCCAGTTTATCAACGATAGTTGTCGCGCCCAGCTTGTTTTTCAACAAAAGAGTTCCGTTTCCTTGCGGAACTATTTCAACACTTGTAGAACGGATGTATTCACTGGCTCTGGGAGGTTGAGCATCATCCTCACTGGCATAAACGGCCAGGGGAGAAGCCAGTATACATAGTATACCGGCCAAAACCATCACAATCATTTTCTTTTTCAACATGTCAAGAACCTCCATTCATGGAATCTATAATCTTTTTCATTTCGTCTGCCGAAACATCGCCGCTTACATTGTATATAACGTTTGAACTGATCCATACCGCTTGTACCCGGTCAATGTTTTGAAAGATGTAATGCGGTATGTTGTTTTTCTCGTAAACCTCAACTATGTTATCATCTTTTTCAAAAGACGCATCTGCTGACGCTTGATCAGTATAGATCTCAAAATCAAAAACAATGGTTTTATGAGCACTATTTTCGTAATATAACACGACATTGGTGTTGTCCAAACGGACAAATTTTTCGGCATACTTAAAGGCAAACCCGTCAGGAACCCACCCTGGCAATAACGGTTTTGCAGCAATGTCTTGTAAAACCTCTTCGATATTGCCATAATTTTTTTTGTCGGCAATATTGCGATCATTATCCTGTACATTGGGCTGATTTTGCGCCGATAAATGAAACGTTTCTTTTCCCCAATCGGCTACGATCTGTATCAGATTGTACCCCATTGCGCCGGCCACCGCAGAGGACATAAAGAAAACCAGAATGAAACCGGCGGCGCTTTGGGCCAACAGTTTCTTTAATCTGCGTTTGCGTTGAACTTTCAGCCAGTCTTCATATTTTTGGTCAACCTTATGCCGCATGGCCTTTATTTTCTCTGGGTCCAGGTGCTCTTCATGACCTTCAATCAGATCGAGGGTTCCTACGCACTCATCGATTAAATCGGTATCCATGGTTGCCTCATCGGCTGATGATGCTTCATATAAAATGGCATACATTCTGTCTCTTACATCTGCATCACGCTCCTTTTCGGAAAGGATCTTTTTAAAAATCTCCTTATCGCTATTGGTGTTGGGAGGGATGGGTTCCGTTGATCTTTTGTCCATAATTTTCTCCCTTCTACTTATGACATTCCACAAACCATAGAAAATCACATATTTTTTAAAAATCTTTTCAGTTTTCTTTAAAATGATCGTAGACGAGATTTTTGATCTTTTTTTTTAACCGGTAAATCCTTGTAGTTATGGCGGTGGCTGAGACATCGTATTTTCTAGCGAGCTCTGAGATCGACATGTTGTCTTTATAGTAATCTTTATATAAATCAGATTCATGGGCGTTGAGTTGACCCAATATGTCAGCGCACAGCCTGTCCCCATCCACGCTGCTATTAAAAAGTTCTTCCGAATCATGATCGAATTCCATTAAATTGCCGGTGATATTCTCATCCATCATTACCTCATGCTTTTTTTTTATATACATGCTCCGATAAGAACGGTTGATCAAATTCCGCGCTGTAGTATACAACCAGCCTTCTACGTTGGGATGGTCCCTTAAACGGGAGATCTGTTTACGGGCCTCTAAAAATGTATTTTGCGTGCAATCCTCTACAAAATCCATAAATTGCTCCTGACCCTTGACCAGCCTTTTGCAATAAGAATAAATCCGCTCAAAGTATTGATTGCATAGATTTTCGTAAAAGTCTCCTTCATGTTTATAATCCTTTGCCATCGTTCCTCCCTCCTCTTTCCAACGACAATTTCTATAAAAACGAGCAAATAATTACCAAGAAAGTAATGATCTTCAGATTAATTATATCGTAAATTACCAGTGACGGAGATGCTTATCGTACATCCGGATCTTCTGGTACAAAATTGAATGCTAAATTCACCAGTATCAATAGGCGAAGTTGAAAAAATTGCTCATGATTATTCCTGCTGCAATCGAAAGCCTGCTTATTAGCTGGTCGTATCATCCTTTTTGAAATACCGTTTCTTAAATAAAAGAATGATGTATATAGGCCTTCTCTACCATTGTTTTACAAGAACATCTAAAAATTTTTTAAATAAAAGGTGTGATTTCAGCAGAGAAATGGAATGTAATAAGCAGAGGAAAAATTTTCATGGTTAATATTGAATATAGATGCGGTGGCCAAGATGGTCATTAATAAATACCGCAATTTTATACTAATGAATGGTAATTCTTATATAATTATCACTTTATTGAGATATCTCTGTAAAGGAGGTGAATGATATGCTACACGCTAGAGTACCGGACATTTAGTTCGAAACTCCATATATGTACCCATTATGCTAAACATGTCATTTTAAGATTTTTAAAAGGGAGGGGGAAGAGTAAGAAATAGCAATTATTCCGAAAAGGTGATTAAATTTCAAAAATAAAAGATACCTTTAATAAACAGGACTTTACAGGGAACTGTTTTCAGTGAGAACTTTTTAACGAGGTGAGGTAATTGTATCCTAATGCTTCACTTCTTCCATTGGGAAATGTCGTATTACTAATATTTACTGCATGGGTCAAATATGAATCGTCTGCACAGTGCTTTCCGTGCAGTAATGATGCTTGGATAGGAATCCCGTACGCAGGAGTATTCATAGCAATAAGTGGTGCATTTACGTCCGGTATTTTAGCTGTATTTATAGCTCGGGAAAGATATATACTTTCTTTCTTAATCACCAGCATCTGTGCAGGGGTTTCTATTTGTTTACAAATCGTTCAATATCTCTTTGCACCTTCGTTCTGTTACTATTGCTTGGCAGCGGCTGTAATCTTCACCATAACATGGTTAGTATTATGTATCATTCTTTTCCGAATTAAGTATAAAAAATGATTTCTTATGCGGGTAGGATATTTGGTGAAGAAGCTTGACCTTTATTGGAAAGAAAGGAGAAAAAAATGAGTAAGTCAGTAAGAAAGCACAAACCTTTTGCAGGTTTCGTGGCACTAATGATGGTTTTGACATTATCTTTTTTAGCTGGGTTTACCAAAAGCGATGCCAGTATATCTAACTCGGATTTAAGCGACCAAATGCAGAGTCAGGTAAATGATTTATTAAAACAAGAAATGGTAGCAAGACATTGGAAACTGGTAGATTCCACAATCACTTTACAGTCGATAGAAAACTCCGATTCTAAAGTATCAGCTATATTTGACATTCATGCGACTCATCTATTAGATTACTCATCCCCGGAAGACGTTCCCATAATGAAAGGAAAGTTACAGTATGTGGCAGATAATAAGATATCGGGGCAATCCTTGAATTCAATTAACAAAGATATAGCCATGTGGAAATCAGACCTCCAAACATACATTACAACTCCATTGCCTTATAATAACCTCATAAAAGCAGAAGGATCTATAGACAGTAACGGGAAACTAAGCAAAGAGTCGGTGGCATTTTATGTTATGAATGAAGCGAGAGAATGGATACCCTATACACTATCAAATATAACCACACCGGACGAAGCCGAGAAGAATGGCTATGATGGTTTAAAGGCCCAGGTTCAGGAGCTGCAAACCAAGAGTCAGAATGATAATATCGCCCCAACTGCTGTCGTACCTTTCATTTACGATAGACTAGAGGCTCGTGACTATGGTTATTCTTCTAATACAACTAAAGTTTGTAAATCAGGCAGTTCAACAACACAAGATGCTTCACACTATAACTCTCAATACACTTATTATAATTGTAATGATTGCGCTAATTATGTATCCCAATGCCTTTACACGGGTGGCATTCCGACAGATAGTACCTGGTGTCCTGGCAGTCTTTCATGGATCCAAGCTAATACCCTAATTAGTTATATGTTAAATAAGGGATATATTTATTCGGCTACAGCTAATACTTGCGTTGCTGGTTATCCAATGAAGGTGCACGGAAAAGAACATGTAGAATTAATGGTGTATAACGATGGACAAAGTCGGCTTGCTAATGCCCATACCAACGATAAATATTGGGTCCCTTATTATGACACTATGGATTACTACCAAGTGCCCCAGGTAGCATAATTGTATAAAATCAAAAACCTAGCAGGCTACAAAAAGCTTGCTAGGTCAGTTCTTTTTCATGGTTTTCCTACCATAAACAGGGTGTATTTCTTCTAACCATTTGTTCGGGATTAAAACTAAGTAAAACAAAGCTAGATGCTTTATCGGTTAATGCCCAAGAAACTTACCCGCAGTTTATTTGTCTTTGGAACAATCAAGTATCAATTTAGGCTGTTTGAGTATCTTTTGTTTTTAAGGGAGGATTATCATGTTGGTTAGACGTTTTTCTATTGCCATTTTGATGGTTTTTATTCTTTTGTCATTTTTAATAACTGCTTGTAGAAAGGACTTACCCACGGACGACATTAGTAAAAGTGCAGTCACCGGTATTCCTTTATTGTATTGCAGTGTTAATGACCAGGGATCTTTGAATCTATATAGCCTTTCCTGGGATATAAAAAAAGGATCCGTTGTGGTCGGCACTAACGCTATTGCGAACTTAGGTACGGACGAATTAGATTCGTTAAATTTGCATTTGATTTGGGATGGGAACAAAACGGTTCTGGTATCGATGGCGCACCCTGACAACCTTGCAACAGGATTCAACGGGTATAATGTCATAAATCTTACAACTCCCCCAGAAACATTTTGCCAGCAGGTTGTGTATAAGGTCCCTGGAAGCGATACCATAATGATTAGTTATATTGAAGAACCTTCGCAGGGTAATAGCAATATCGTAGTGGAAACTCGCGATGGTAATACTGCCAGTAGAAAATCCATCAATGTTCCCGCGAATATTATTAATATCGGTGGTTTTTTACCAATAATGATATTTGGAACTCCAAGTAACTATACCCTATTAGTCGCATATGATCAGCAGAATCTTTCCTCACAGGAAGCAATCGGCAAATTGCTTCTAGCCACGGTTCAGGGTGATAAGGTGGACTGGAAAGAAGTTTACGGAAGTAGTTGCAGCTTCATTGCAGGGGCTGGTGCAAGAGAAGTTAAAACAGGAAATCGGGTGTTTATAAATTCTGGCTGTAATATAGCCATGGTAGTGGATCTTGATTCCCAATATATCAAACTATCAGACTATAAACCGATTAATGATCTGTACAATTCATTTCCGAAAGATGATAATAGTGATAATCCAGATAATGTATCACCTCGCTATAGATCATATCAAGGGCTTCTTTTAGTTTCATTTACCAACCGTGATGAAGAGAGAGTCTGGGCACTTAAGGATGACCAGTGCATAGGTGAAATCCGTCTGGATAAAAAACAGCACAAGATATCAGCCTACAAAGCGGGCAATATCACTGAATCAAAAGAGCTGACTGGTGAATCTATAATTTTGCCTTTAGATGGTTGTGGCACATGGCAATAGCAATCCTTTCGCTAACAAGACATAATGGAAGGGGCAGCCACTCAAATGGTGAAATGTAGGTTATACTAAGCCGTACAGAGCTACAAGCTAAAGGAAGAATTAGCCTATTATGTAATATACCATATGTGGGAATGTACACAAAGACACTATTGCAGTAGCTTTTGTTAAGACACTCAAGACATACTCGATGTGGAATTGCGAGAGTTTCAAAAATCGGAGTGGCATGTAAATAAATAGCACCTATACTTTCACAAAATATATGACCCCAAAAGGTCAGGAATAACCAATGGAAAGGAATATAGGTTTATCCTCTTTTGGCCTTTCTTTGCTCCCTATTCTGGTATCGTCATTTAAACATCACTCCAATTGATATAATTAACCATAGCAATTCTATTTCTAATGTAACTATGCCGGTTTTACTACCCTTGTCAAGTAAAGGAAAAAAGCGCTTTACTGCCATTTGCTGGTTCCGAACCTTTTTGCTGCCAAAATGACCAGCAAATCCAGCGGTACGATGCAGAATCCGCCCAGGCCAATCTGCTGTCCTCAAGTAAGCGTAATTGCAGCTTGAAAAGCTTGGAATGCCGGTGATAGAATGGAAATTAGACCAAAGTACTAAAATAGTATGAAAATTATGGAGGATGTCGTATTATGAACCGTAGAAAATTCAAAGCAGTTATCCTGGCATTTACCATGCTGGCGGGGACATTTTTAACCGGATTTACATATCAGCAAGGTATAGAATATGTCTATTCTGAGACCCAATCGGAAATTTATGATAACGCCAGTTATCACGAACAACTGGGGGGACATAGTGTCAACGGTATTGAAAGGGCGTATTTTGTCAACGCGGATACCCAGGGCACGGATTTAAAGCCTTATGTATTTGAAGGTGAAGTGACCGGAACCTATACGATGAATACCATGATCAACACCCTGGAAAGCCAGGGTTACAAGGTCGTAGCGGGTATCAATGGAGATCTTTATGACACTGCCTCCGGAACACCAAAGGGGCTGACCATTCATAACGGTAAGATCAAAACCTCCGGATATGCTCCGGAATATGTGATATCCTTCAACGAAAACGGCACCGCTTCTTTGGAAAAGGTAAATCTGGGCTATAGCCTGAAGGGAACTATCAACGTTCCCACCATTATTACAACTCCGGTTACAGATCCGGTCCAACCAACAGATCCGACTCAGCCGGAAGATTCAGTCCAAACAAATGAAACCCAAACCACAGATGAGATCCAGGCGGAAGATTCGGTTCAGTCGGAAGAACCTGCTACTGAGCAACAGACGATTTACGTACCGACGCCATATACTGCGGATATTGGCTATTTCAACGTTCCCCACGGCTCAGCCAAGGCTTTGCACCTGTATAACCGCCAATACTCCTACACCACCCAAACCTCCGAAAATTCTGTGGAAGTAATATTGGATGCGGGCTCACCGGAAAATACGGAACTGACAGTAGGGGGTACAATAACGGCAACCGTGGCCGAAGTCAGAAACGGTAATTACAATACGCCCATCGGTGACAATCAGCTGGTGCTTTCAGCCGCCGGGGATTCAGCTTATGCGGTTCCACTGGCTCAGTTGATTCCCGGAAGTACGGTAGAGATTTCCGTAAATGATTGGGGCGGCGGAAATTTGGCCCAAAGCCGGGAAGCACTAGGCGTATACTACGTGCTTTATGATCAAGGTCAATTTATTACCGGCGGAACAAACTTAAATCCTCGAACCATTATCGGTATAAAACCGGACGGCTCCCTCATGCTGTATGTGCTTGACGGCAGACAGCCTGGTTTTTCAGCCGGCCTGGGACTGACGGATACAGCTAAGCACCTGGTTGCTCTGGGCTGCAGCACGGTGGTGAATATGGATGGAGGCGGCTCTTCGGTCATGGCCGTGCGAAAAGGAGGAATCGATTTCACGGCAGTTGCCAAGAATTCTCCTTCCGGTAAAAACCAGAGAAAAACCAGCAATGGTCTGCTGCTGGTATATAATCAGAGCGGAAATTCCAGCGCGGAGCATTTACATACTTATCCCAGTCAGCCTCTGGCCATGCCGGGGGCAGATATTCAACTGACAACCTACGCGTCCAACGGCAAATATGAGCCGGTTGCGCTGAGAAATGGAGTAGCATACCGGGTTGATACCAATACGGGCAATTCCGTAACCCAGAACGGTCTCTTTACCGCCGGAAACGTCACCGGAACGGCTGTGATTGAAGCGGCCAGCGGAGATCTTCATACAACGGCCCAGGTCGATATTCAAAACAATATAACCTTTACGGCCAATGTGCAGAATATGACGATTGATCCGGGGAAATCCTTCGATATCAATGTAACGGCGAATTTCGGATATGCTCCGATTGCCAGCAAGGACAGCCTGTTTACCTGGACCTGCGATCCTGCCATCGGTACGATCGATGCCAACGGGCTTTTTCAAGCGACGAATCAATCCGGAATATCCGGCAATATCTATGTAGAATATAATGGCGTACAACAGACCATACCCGTTCAGGTCGGCGCCGCCAGCATTGACTTTGCGGATACGGCGACACATTGGGCCAGAGACTATATCGGGAAACTGGCGGCAAGAGGAATTGTAAACGGGATGGGCAATAATTACTATTTACCGGATGATTCTCTCACCCGAGCCCAATTCCTGACCATGCTGGCCAAGACCCTCTCTGGCTTGGACGTAACTCAGGCGACGCCGGCTGGTTTTGCTGACGTCCCCGCTGCGGAATGGTATTATAACTACGTCAACTGGGGTTTTGAAACAGGAATTGTAAAAGGCATGGACGAAACCACTTTTGCTCCGAATGAAAAGATAACCAGAGAGCAGATGGCGATCATGCTGGATAATTTCAGCACCAACACCAGCTTAGCTCTTCCGGGAATGAACGCGGGGGTGTCCTTTACAGACAGTAAGCTGATCAGTCCCTGGGCTGTAGACGCTGTTAACAAGATCGTATCCTCCGGTATCATGGGCGGATATCCGGAAGGCGATTACAAACCGCAGGGTAATGCAACCCGGGCGGAAGCAGCAACCGTTATTTATAAATTAATCATGCTACGAGGATAAAGTCTATCCTCTGCTCCCCCGGTTAAACCAAACCCACGGACTACCAGGCAAAAAGGGATCGATGACTTACTCAAAAGTCGTCGATCCCTTTATTTTTTCTGTCAGTATCGCGGGGCTTTTAAACTCCACCAGATCATGGCGGTAGCGGTAAGGGATAAAATACGCCTGCAGCCGCGGATTGCACCGGGTTATTCTTCATCATAATAATCCAGGTAGGAATATTTTTTCCCTTCCTTTTGCCAGCCTAAAATACAATCCATATTCACGTTTTGCGTTGCTTTCATAATCAGTTTATCAATATTTTTATACTTTTTCTTTAACTCCTGAATTAAGTCTTTAATCTCGTAGCGCTTATTACCGGTCTTTTCGGCTGCCACCATACAGGCACAATTTAAAGGCCAAATTCCGCTTTCCTGCGTGAAATTCTCAATATATTTCTCCTCCACATAATAAAGCGGTCGAATCAGCTCCAAGCCCTGAAAATGGCTTGATTTTAACTTGGGCAGCATGGTTTTAAAGCAGCCGGCATAAAACATATTTAAAAGAGTGGTTTCAACAACATCATTAAAATGATGTCCCAAGGCCAATTTATTGCATCCTAATTCCCGGGCTTGGGAATATAAAGCACCCCGGCGCATCTTAGCGCACATATAGCAGGGATAATCCTGGGCAATATCGTCTACGATTTTAAAAATATTGGATTCAAAGAGATGAATAGGTATTTTTAAGTATTCGCAATTACTAATCAGCAATTTTTTTATATCTTCATGATATCCTGGATCCATCACAATAAATTGCAATTCGAAATTGTTATTACCATGGCGCTGCAGTTCTTGAAACAATTTAGCCATCAAGGTACTGTCTTTACCGCCGGAAATAGCCACCGCGATTTTGTCCCCATCGGAAATCAGGTTAAAATCCTTGATGGCTTTAATGAATTTTGACCATATTGGTTTTCTATATTTTTTAATAATACTTCGTTCAATATCTGGCAGCAGTGCTCTCTCCTCAGCTGATACCATTGTTTTGCAACCGGATCCCGCAAGTTTGCTCATAATTTTGCCTCACTTATAAAAAAGATAAATTTTTCCCGGCTTCTGCCCGGGCAGCCATATATCCCATAGTATAAACTATTACTACATTTTTAAAAGCTATCCGTCATTATTGTTAAGCGTAAAAGCCTTGCCCCCAAGGATTGCCGTTCCCCAGAAAATATTACTCAATTTAAAGTAGTAAATCTGTTTTGGTAAAATTAAATATAACAACCAGAGAACATCTTGCTTCTGAAAAATTAATTGCAACAATATGAGGTTTTCCCGATAAAACAGCCAGTCTAGAGTTAGGTTTTCTCACTAATTCACAGTATTGCTCAAGATCTTATATTTCCAATTTTATTAAGCCGCTTTTTGCGCCAAGTATCTTTGTTTAAAAGCAGCTGGAGATATGTATCCCAGGGCTTGGTGCCGCCTTTTACGATTGTAGAATACTTCTATATACCAGAATATGTCCTGGCGAGCCTGCTCCCTTGTTATATAGCGTTTATGGTAAAGCATCTCACATTTAATCGTGCTGAAAAATGTCTCCGCACAGGCATTATCATAGCAGTTGCCCTTCCGGCTCATGCTGCAAATCATACCATATTTCTTTAGAGTCGCCTGGTATTCTTTACTGCAGTATTGCACGCCTCTATCGGAATGGTGAATGGCTCCCCTGGGCGGGTTATGCCTTCTTACAGCATTTTCTAGGGCTTTGATACAAAGCTCAGTTCTCATGTTGTTGTCTGTTGCCCAGCCCACTATTTCCTTGGTGAATATATCCTTTACGGTAGCCAGGTACAGCCAGCCTTCATAGGTGTATACGTAGCTGATATCCGTTACCCATACGGCAGCCGGTCTATCAGTCGTAAAGTTCTGCTTTAAAATGTTTTCTGCTACTGGAAGCTTATGATTCGAATTCGTTGTGGCTTTGAATTTCCTTTTGCGTTTAGCATATAGCTGGTTCTTCTTCTGAATTTCATAAAGCCTCTTACGGCTACAGTTGGGAAACTTTTCCCTTACATCAGCAAGAATTTTGTCCAGACCACACATACCAAGACATTCATCGTAACTTTTTCGGGCAATTTTAAGTATTTTTTGGTTCTCAAGCTCCCGTTTGCTTGGGAGTCTGTCTTTCCAATCATAATAGCCGCTCCGCGATACTTCTAGAACTTGGCACATCTTCTCAACCGGAAACACGGAGCTGTGTTCCTTGATAAATTCATAGCTTACTTCCGGTTGCTTGTTGCGAAGTCGAGTAGACCGAGGGAGTTTCACCCTCGGCCTCTCACAGAACCGTACGTGACACTCTCATGTCATACGGCTCCTATTATCCAGCCGATGGTAATATTCCTACTTTCCAATGTGCAAATAGATCTCGGTTTCCCAAACTGATCTTTTTCAAGAGGCATCTGGCTTGGTACGGTTTATGTTTGTATCTTTTGTATTTCCTTCTTATCCAATGGCATAGATGTCGATTGACGCTGTCTAATACTTTGGATAATTCTGCTCTTCCGTATTTTCCATAATAATTAAGCCAGCCCCCTATCACAGGATTGTATTTCTCTGCTATTTCCGTTAATTCCTTATTTGTCATCCATAGCAGCCTCCAACCTTTGATTTCCTGCCATATATGTTTCTTTGCTTTGTTACTTATTGCAGGAAGAAAACTGGCTTTTAATCGCATATTTTATAGCCTTCAAAACTATAGACCTGATTGTCCAGGGTCTGAATGATACTAAAGAAGTTAAGATTATTTCTGATAAATCTGAAGAAATTGCAGACGTTTTAATGGAGCGTTTAGGATTAGGAGTAACCTTTCTCAAAGGAAAAGGTGGCTACTCAGGTGAATCAAAGCCTGTGTTGTATTCTCTCATATCGAGATTTGAGATTGCCGAGTTAAAATCAATAATAGATGAAATCGATGAAAAAGCCTTTGTTACCATCAGTGATTTACACGAGGTTATGGGTGGGGTATATAGTAAAAAGGGGCATAGGGGATGAACTGACCGGCTTTCGGCCTATTGCCAGGCAAAATATGTTGGTCAAACCAAAAGGCTGCCCTCTGTTGGATGCAGCCTTTAGACATTTTTTAACTCCTAAATATTATCCAAAGTTACCGGGAGCCTTGGGATTATTTAATTCTCCGAAATACTTGCCGGTAGTTGATGCGAATCCGGCAAGGTTATGGTAAATTCTGTCCCTTTATTAATAATGCTGCTGACACTTATCCTTCCTCCATGGGCATCAATGATGGCTTTGACAATAGCCAGCCCAATTCCGGAACCACCGCTTTCGCGGGAACGTGATTTATCAACCCGGTAAAGGCGTTCAAAGATATGTTCCAGATCTTCAGATGATATACCTATACCTCTATCCCTTATTTTTAGAATTGCCTGGGCCTGATCATGAGCCACGGTTATTATCACACTTCCCCCCGCCGCTGTATACTTCAAGGCATTAGACAGCAAATTGACGATCACCTGACTTATCTTGTCACGATCCGCATGTACCGGACTAACTCCTCCCTGAAAATCAAGGACAATATCCTTATTGGCAAATTCCGCCTCATAATTTTTTATAATGTGCCGGGTTAATTCAGAAAGATCAAAGTTTTCTCTTCTAATAACCGGATCTTCGCTTTCATAGCGGGCCAGGTTCTCTAAATCTCCCACCAGTCTGTTAAGTCTCATGATCTCTTCATGACAGCTTTTTAGTCTGGAGCTGTCAGGCTCCCATATACCATCAATCATAGCTTCCATATGACTCTGCAGGGTAGCCAGCGGAGTCCTCAGCTCATGGGCTACGTTAGCAGTCAGGCGCCGTCTCAGTTTTTCCTGCTTGCCCAGGCCTTCGGCCAGGTCATTAACTGTGGAGGTAAGCTCATCTATCTCGGTAGTGTTGGATATATCCGTAATCCGGTGGTTATAATGACCTCGGCTAATATCACGGGCTGCTTCAACTGCACTAGATATTGGTGCACTGAATCGTTTAGCGGTCAATGCCCCCAATAGCAATGCCAATAATAAGGAAAAGGTTGCCGCCATGCCCAGTATTTTATTGAGGGCATTAATAAACGCCAGATCATTGTCATTGTAATAAAAAGGCCCGTAATATCCAATTTCCACATTACCTACCAATTTTGCACCATGTTTCAGCGGGTAGCTGTTAACTTTATATCCGCCGGCAAAACGGGGGTATCGGCTGGCCATATTTTGTGACATATGAGTAATCATCTGGTTGCAAAGTCCGCTGTTGTGAACTGTAGCATCCCAAATTATATTCCCTGGCTTGTCTTTGACTTTCACGATCAAACCCTGCTCCAGAGCATTAATTCCAATATTTTCCACTACCGTTTTTCTCCAGCTATTATCCGCATCGTTGTATTGCTGACTTATCAAGCTGGCAATATCCATATTTTTGGTTGCTTGTTGTTTAATAATATAATCCTGGAAGTGTTTTTCCAAAAACACATTGGAAAGAATACTGATAAGAGCTACCAAAAATAACGCTAGAAAAATATAGGCTAGGGATAGTCTGGTTCGCAATTTATATTTTTTCAGGTCACTCACCGCCAAATTTGTAACCGATGCCGTGCACAGTTAAAATATAGATAGGATTTTTCGAATCGGTTTCAATTTTTTGCCGCAAATTTTTAATATGGGTATCAATAATTCGATCATACCCTTCGAAATCTTCACCTATAACAATATTAATTAATTCCTCCCGGGTAAATACCTTTTGCGGATATTTTAGCAAGGCACCCAGCATTTTGAATTCGTTGGGGGTCAGGTTTACTATTTTTCCGTTTTTTTTAACTTCATAGCTTTGAAAGTCTATTACCAAATCGCTGTTAAAAAAAGATATTACCCGGACCAGGGGGATCGCGCCTTCCTCGGCTCTTCTCAATAAAGCCGCAACGCGGGCTACCAATTGACGAGGACTGAAGGGTTTGGTTACATAGTCATCAGCACCTATATCAAGGCCGGTAAGTATATCCTCTTCTTCAATTTTGGCTGTGAGCATGATGATCGGTACCCGCGACTTGGTACGCAAACGGCGGCAAATCTCTTCCCCGCTTATATCAGGCAGCATTAAATCTAATATAATCAGGGAAGGCTGAATATTATCAAATATGTCCAGAGCACCTTGGCCGTCTGATGCTGTATAAACTTGATAACCGCCGGCTTCCAGATATGACTTGATTACTTCAACAATTTTGGCCTCATCATCAACTACCAGAATCGATTTAATATGTTTATTCATAAAATAATCTCCCCAGGAAATATAAGCTTGGGATATTAGGGTGAGCCGGTAAAGCTCACCCTTAATCCTTTCTTGGAATAATGAGAAGCGTCAGCTTCTCTATATTAATTCATAATTCTTAATTTCCATACATGGTTGTGTCCTCCGGGCATGGGGGTAATTGGAATTAAACTACATCATAGCCGGCGTTTTCAATGGAGTCCGTTATAGCTTTTAACTGAACCTGGTCTTTATCATAGACCACAGTTACCTTTTTACCGGCCAGATCCACATCCACCTTGCTTACTCCGTTTAGAGAACCTAGCGCGGTTTTTACTGAATGGACACAATGGCTGCAAGACATTCCTTCTACATTTAATACCTTGGTTTCACTGCTCATCATTACATCTCCTTTTTGCGAATATGGTTTTTCACACACTGCTTCAGATTTATTAGAAATCCATTTCTGGTTTTCCCATTCTCTGGCACCATTAAACCTAAAATCGCTCTTACTCGGATTATAGCGCTTCAAACTTAAAGAATTGGTAACAACGGAAACAGAACTAAATGCCATAGCAGCACCGGCTATTATCGGGCTTAAGTAGCCTAAAGCTGCAAATGGAATACCTATAATATTGTAAATAAAAGCCCAAAACAAATTTTGCTTAATTTTATTTATAGTCTTGCGGGAAAGCCTTATGGCAGCAGCAATAGTCCTTAAATCACCCCGCATTAAGGTAATATCCGCAGCTTCCATGGCAATATCGGTTCCGGTTCCTATAGCCATACCGATATCTGCCGTCGCCAGGGCGGGAGCATCGTTAATTCCATCTCCCACCATAGCCACAATTTTACCCTGCGCCTTAAGTTTTTCTACCTCTTCGGCCTTGTTTTCCGGCAGGACTTCGGCCAGGACATTGGTGATACCCACCTGTTTGGCAATAGCATTCGCAGTCCTTTGATTGTCGCCGGTTATCATATAAACCTCAATACCCATTTGCTGCAAGTCCGCTATGGCTTCCCGGGAATTTTCTTTTAAGGTATCGGCAACCGCCAGTACCGCTTCCAGGTTATTGTCTGTCGCCATGAGCATGGCGGTTTTACCTTCATCTTCCAGCCGGGCAATAGTTGCTTCTATATTGCCCGTAGCAATAGATTTTTCATTCATTAATTTTCTGGTGCCGATATAAATTTCTCTGTCATCAACTACGGCCATTATTCCTCTGCCGGGAATAGCCTCAAATTTATCGGGGTCCGGCAAACTTTCCCATTTCTTTTTACCTCTTTCATATATGGCAACTCCCAGAGGATGTTCAGAACTTTTCTCACTTATGGCTGCTGTCTTAAGAATCTCGTCCTCGGTCAAGCTATTTAACGACAATACATCAGTTACCTCCGGTTCCCCTCTGGTAATGGTTCCGGTCTTATCAAGCACTACCGCGTTTAACTTATATGCCATCTCCAGGTGCTCCCCGCCTTTGATAAGAATGCCACTTTCAGCACCTTTTCCCGTTCCCACCATAATAGCCGTCGGTGTAGCTAATCCCAGTGCACACGGACAGGCTATAACCAGAACGGCCACCGCGCTGATCAATGCTTTGTTTATGCCCGCACCGGTCAGGAACCAGGCTAAAAATGTTACCAAAGCAATTACCAGTACCGCCGGTACAAATACTCCTGCCACCTGATCGGCAATTTTCTGTATGGGTGCTTTAGAGCCCTGGGCTTCTTCCACCATTCTGATGATTTGCGACAGGGCAGTATCCCTGCCCACTTTGGTAACCTCGAATTTAAAAGTACCAAACTTATTTATAGTAGCACCAAATACTGAGTCACCCGACTTTTTATCAACCGGCAGGCTCTCTCCGGTAAGCATGGCTTCATCCAGGGCGGAGTTCCCTTCCGTGATTCTGCCGTCGACCGGCACTTTCTCACCCGGCCTTACCACAACTATATCTCCCAGTTCAACTTCCTCAATAGGAATGTCCTCCTCTACTCCCTTCCTAATTACCCGGGCGGTTTTAGCCTGCAAACTCATGAGCTTTTTAATAGCCTCGGAAGTTCTTCCCTTGGCTACTGCTTCCAGATATTTACCCAACAGTATGAGCGTTATGATAATGGCGGCGGCCTCAAAATAAAGGTCTTTCATCATACCGGCCGGAACCTGCTCAAAGAACAAGTTGTATACACTAAAGAAATACGCGGCTGAGGTTCCCATGGCAATCAAAACATCCATGTTGGCGCTTTTGGACCTCAGGGCAAAATAAGCATGTTTATAGAATCGATAACCAATTCCAAACTGTATGGGGGTAGCAATGGCCAACTGGAAATACGGATTGTGCAGCACGGCTATCCACGATTTTTCAACGTGGAATACGCTTAAAATCATAGCCAGCAGCAAAGGTGCACTCAATACGGCGGAGATAATCAGCGTCATTCTGAGTTGCCTAATTTCCTTCTGCCTCTGTTCCTGCTCCTGATCGCGGCTAATATCCTCGGCCTTTTCCGCCTCATAACCTAAAGCCTGGATAGTCCTGATCATTTCGGATACCTTAACCCGGGAAACGTCGTATTTTACACGGGCCCGTTCGGTGGTCAGGTTAACTGCGGCCTGGTCAACCCCGTCCATTTTGTTAAGGCTCTTCTCAATTTTGGCGGAACAGGCTGCACAGGACATACCGGTAATCTTAAGTTCCACCTGGTTTTCCCCGGCCGGAGTCTCTTTAATGACCCCATAACCCAGCTTTTTTATAATTTCTTCAAATTTATCCGGATTAGTAAGCCTATCATCAAAGTCAACGGTGGCTTTTTCCACCGCCAGATTTACATTGGCCTGGTTAACTCCCTCAAGCTTGTTTAATCCCTTTTCTATCCTGTTAGCGCAGGCTGCACAGCTCATACCTGATATTTTTATTGATTCCTTGCGCATCATGGTGATTACCTCCTATTTAAGATGGGTTGCTATCATTGGCAACATGAGGGACCGGCTCCGGCTGAACCTTGGGAAAATTTGCTGATATCACTTTGCGAAACCTGGCTGATATCGTCAACTACCTGAATATTACTACTGATCATTCCCATCCAACAAGTGTAGGGAATGCTTCCTTCCCGGTCGGGAGTAAATTCTATTACATTGTCACCACTGACTAGTTGTTTCTCTACATTATACATAGGAATCACCATGGTTTCATTGCATCCGTTTATATCCTGGTCTTGCGCTTTTATGGTCCATTGCACAGGAATACCCTTTTGTACAATTATTGGTTTATACCTGCCTCCGTCCAAGCTGGTGCTGACCACCTGCACATTACCTGCAATTTTGGCTACACTGCCGGAAGCAGCAGAGTCTGCAATAGATGGTTTCGCATAGGCAATACCAGATAAGCTTAAGCCTCTGCTTACCATGATGACCCCTAATACCATAACCAGGACAGCACTGGCTTTCATCATCCGGTGAGTAAACTTGCTGCTTAAAAATGAACTGATAGCTCCGAAACCAAACATTAAAGGCACCGTGCCCACGCTAAACACAAACATGGATAAGGCACCTGCGAAAAAGCTGCCGGTTCCTAAAGCATATAACTGCATAGCCTGTAAGGGTCCGCAGGGCATTAAACCGTTTAACAGGCCAATATAAAAGGGACCATGCCTACCATTATTATTTAATATTCTATTGCCAAATATCCTGGGCATTTTGGGATTAAATCTGCGCAGCCAGGGAAACATGTTTAACATGTTCAGTCCCATTATTACCATGAATATACCAGAAATAATAGCTACCGTTCCTTTGGCCGTACCGGAAAAACTTACTGCCGAGCCTAAAGCACCTGCCATACCACCAATCAGCGTGTAAGATATTACCCTGCCGGAATTATACATAAGACTTGGTTTGAGTTTTGCCACTCTGGTTAAGTTGTCCGGATCAATTTTATAGGATATACATTGGGGAAGGTTTATTCCGCCACACATAGCCATACAATGCAGCGAAGTAATCAAACCAATAATAAACAGTATCCCATAACCCATGTTTTGATTGATGTCGGGTATGAAGTTAAACCCCACAGTATTATTGATTATCACGTAGAACGCCAACACAATTATCCCTATTCCCAATAGCTGGTTAATAGTAAACTTATCATTGGACTTATTGCCAGCTTGGCTGGCGGCCGGTTTATTCATAACCGAATAGCCTAGCTTTTCTATGGCTTGAATAATGGCATCAAGCCCAACGATATTGGCATCATAAGTAACATCCACCCGGGATGTGCTGAATTGAGCTCTTATGTTAACAATACCATCCATCTTGCCAAGTTTGTTTTCGATTCGCATTTCACAGCTGCTGCAGGTCATATTGCTAATCATAAGTGTTTTACATGCAAGTCTTTCTTTCAAGAATTAACTCACTCCCTTATCTTATAAGCTTATGGTGTCATTAATTTGTGAAGATTTTATGAAGAAACAGACTCAGTTCCAGGACTGCAGCGCGGTTATCTGATAATATAGAAAACTGTTATACATACAGCTGTCAGGGCTATCACTGCCTTCCAGACTTTGGCGCTGACCCAGAATCTCTCCATTTGCGTTTCCGTTTTCGGCACCGGCTTAACTCGGGAAAGCCATAGGTCCAGTCCTATAGCCAGCAATATAAATAGTATGCCGGTCAGATGAGCCGGGGTAATATTCCAGATGATTACGGGGTTGGTTCTAAAAAACTCCAGAACCAATCTAATGCCGGCATAACCAGCCAGGTAAAATACAAAAATCTGCCCGGAATATTTTTGCCTATCCCGCTTTCCCCACAGGAATATAAACAAGGTCAGATCCAATATGGTTTCATATATCTGAACCGGATGAACTAATTGGCCCTGTAAATTAATTCCCCATGGCCATGCCTGAGACATAACCCGGCCATAAACATCACATCCCACCCGGGCTATCCCCTGGGCTAATATGACAGCCGGAGCCAGCAGGTCGGCAACCGGCCAGAAAGGAATCTTAAGCCGCCTGGTATACCAAAGGCCTGCAGCAACTGCACCCAGGATACCCCCATGTATAGAAAGGCCTCCCTCATTTATTTTGATAACCTCGAAAGGATGCTGCCAATAAAAGGCTGGATTATAAAACAAAATATAGAAAATACGTGCTCCCAAAATGCCGGCTATTAATAAGATTATAAAAAGATTGTCAATGGAGTTATCATCCATTTTAATCCTTTGGGTTTCTTTATGAGTCAACCAATAAGCTGCCAATACCCCAACCGCGATACTGACGCTGAAAGTATAAATTGACACTGGTCCCAGCTGGAAAAGTACCCTTTCCATTTAATCAACCCCTTGGTAATAACTTTTGGTAACTCCTGTTGACTTCCCTGAATAATAGCTGTAATATATGTGGATTTTATGAAGATTGTTAAATAGCGCTAAAGTTTTAGTTATTCTCAGCAAGTTGTAAATAGCAGTTCAAAGCTTTATATTTTATTAAAGAATTACTAATGCAAGTTCGAGGAGGAAAAATGAACGAATTTTCAAGGACCGAATTACTTATAGGAAATGAAGCACTCCAAAAGCTGGCCCGTAGTAAAGTTGCGGTTTTCGGCATCGGGGGAGTAGGAGCTTTCGCTGTGGAAGGACTGGTAAGGGCTGGAGTTGGTAAGCTAGTGCTGATTGATGATGACTGCATTTGCTTAACCAATATAAACAGGCAGCTTCATGCTACCCGAAAAACCGTGGGTAAACCAAAAGTTGAGGTTATGCGGGACAGGATTTTGGATATTAATCCCCGGACAGAAGTAGTCACCCACCAGACCTTCTATATGCCGGACAAGGCCGCCGAATTAATTAGACCCGATTATGACTATATTATAGATGCAATTGATACGGTTTCCGCCAAGATAGACCTGGTTATAAATGCAAAGCTAATGGGAATTCCCATAATAAGCTGCATGGGGGCTGGCAACAAACTGGATCCGACAAAATTTGAGGTAGCAGATATTTATGAGACATCTGTTTGTCCCCTGGCCAAGGTTATGAGAAAAGAACTAAGGAATAGGGGGATTAGTGAGTTGAAAGTGGTTTATTCCAAAGAGGAACCGTTAAGACCACTGGAAACCGAAGCGACCAGTTGTAGATTACATTGTATTTGTCCTAAAGGTACGACCAGATCTTGTACCATCCGCCGCCAAATTCCCGGCAGTATATCATTTGTACCTTCAGTGGCAGGTTTAATAATAGCAGGTGAGGTAGTAAAAGATCTGATTTCTAATGTTCCACCCCATAATCCGGTATCATAGCAAGCTGTTAAATAATTTTCCCGGCGTCTATTACCGTATTTTTATATAACCGGTAATAGACGCCTTTTTGGTTGTTGAAATAATTATTAATAAAAGTGTTGACAAACAATTATGATGTATTATACTTACAGATAACCTAGTAATTATATTGGTTAAGTAGGAATTACATAACCGGTTGACCAGACATACTGGAGACCAAGTTGCGTTGTGAAAAATGCAACTTGGTCTTCTTTTTTACCAGTAGCTGGTTGTTTTAGAATGTTACCTTTATTTTTAAAATTCAAAGGGAGGAAAAAGAAATGAGTCAGGAAAGGTATTTGTTTACGTCGGAATCAGTCACCGAAGGTCACCCTGATAAACTGGCTGATCAGATTTCCGACAGCATATTGGATGCTATTTTAACTAAAGATCCGGAGGGCCGCGTTGCGGTGGAAGCATTGGTAACGACGGGTTTAGTCGTTGTTGCCGGGGAAATAAGCACTAATGCGTACATCGATATTCCCAAAATCGTAAGAGAAACCATTAAAAAGATTGGATACACACATGCGAAATATGGCTTTGATGGAGATACCTGCGCAGTTATAACGACTATTGACGAACAGTCGCCAGACATTGCCCAAGGGGTTGATAAATCAATAGAAATCAGAACGGGTCAGTCCCAGGATGACGAACTTGATCTGATCGGAGCAGGAGATCAGGGGGTGGTTTTTGGTTATGCCACCAATGAAACACCGGAATATTTACCCTTACCTATTGTGCTGGCACATCGCTTAACCAGGCGGTTGGCTGATGCCAGAAAAAATAACTTGCTCTCTTATCTAAGACCTGACGGAAAGAGTCAGGTCACAGTGGAATACGAAAACGGCCAACCGGTTAGAGTTGATACTATTGTCATTTCTACCCAGCATGATCCCGAGGTTGATCTGGCAACCATCAATAAAGATGTCATTGAACAAATAATTAAACCGGTTATCCCCAATACTCTTTTGGATAGTAAAACCCGATATTTTATAAACCCCACCGGCAGATTTGTAGTCGGTGGTCCGCAGGGCGATGCCGGTTTGACAGGACGGAAAATCATTGTGGATACTTACGGAGGTTTTACCCGTCATGGGGGCGGTGCATTATCCGGTAAAGATGCTACCAAGGTTGACCGTTCCGGAGCTTATGCGGCCAGATATGTTGCTAAAAATATTGTGGCCGCCGGTCTGGCCGACCGGGTGGAAATACAAATTGCTTATGCCATCGGGGTAGCTCGTCCGGTATCTATCTATGTTGATACTTTTGGAACCGGCAAAATCGGCAATAAAGAACTAATTGCATTGATCAACCGGTATTTTGATCTTCGCCCCGCCGGGATAATCAAGGAACTCGATTTGCAGCATCCAATTTATCAACAAACAGCTTCGTACGGGCATTTTGGCCGAACAGATATAGAACTTCCCTGGGAGAGAAGTGATAAGGTAATTCAGTTAAGGCAAGCAACCGGCCTGGAAAAGGTCGGTTAGAAAAAGCAGGGGAAACGATGATAAGAGCATTAAGCCTGATAATGGGAGGTATGATTAATTATGGTAAATATACAGGGCGGTATCAGGGAGTTGTCATTTAAAGATGTTGTCGCCAAATATCCACAACTGCCGCGACTGAATATTTTAAAAACGGATGTGCAGCGGCGTGGGGTTTTTTTTACGCAGGAAACTTTGAATCATGTTGATTCCAATCAATATCAAGTGACCGGTGCGAATGTTTTTTTCTCTACGCTGGGCGCACGAGATCTGAACTGCAAATCGGTTCCGGAAGCATTAATTTTAAGGGATGGGACCACCATTATTATAGATGCGACACCACTGGAACAAAATCCCTATATCATCGATTATCGCGATGGCCGTTTCGTCATCACGGATAATGATGAAGAAATCGAAGAAGTCGATTTTTGGGAAAAACCTGATTATTACGGCAAATTCACCAGCGCAGGCACCCAGATGGATTCCGTGATTTTTGCCCGGCCGCAGAGACTCAACATTACGCCGACATCCTACTGTTCCTTCTGGCGGAATGGAAACGGATGCAAATATTGCGATTTGGTCCCCCATTTAAAAGAAGAGGGCGTGATCAAGAATAAGCTGACCCCGGAAGATGCCTATGAAATCGTTCGCGAAGCGATTAAACAAAGAGGGCGTTTTACCACTCTTTGTATGACAATGGGGTCTGATGTAAACGGTGCAACGCCTTTCGACCGGGAATTGGAATATTATATAGAAATATTGCAGGCCATCGGCAGGAACTTTGAAGGAAGGTTCCCCAGCCAGGTGATCACAACGGCCCTGAATTACGATCAGTTAAGTCGCTTGTACAATGAAACGGGTATTTCCAGCTACACGGCGGATATCGAAGTCTTAAACGAAGAACTGTTCAACTGGATATGTCCCGGCAAGGCGGAATGGGTCGGTTACCGGGAGTGGAAAAAACGACTGATAGACGCGGTGGATATTTTCGGCAAAGGCCGTGTGAATTCCGGCATCGTCGGCGGGGTGGAACTCGCACGTCCTAATGGATTCAAAACCGAAGCAGAAGCCTTGCAACATACGTTGGCTGAGGCGGAAACTTTAATAAGCGCAGGGGTGGCGATTGTTTACATTGTATGGGTGCCACGGCCGTTATCTTATTTTAGGGATCAGAAAAATGCTTCGCTTGAGTATTATGTAAACCTGACATTGGGTTTAAATGCGCTGACAGAAAAATACGGTTTGACTATGGACTTTGACGACTATCGTCGCTGCGGGAATCATCCCAATTCGGATTTGCTGAGAATATCTTCGGGAGGTAGGATAAATGGCGTCATTTAAAGAGATTGAATCCCTGGTCAATGATCCCCAAAGCATCAAAATTCTTGTGACTGTGAGTGCTGACGGGATTGTGCATGCGGTGCCGAAGGGAACCATCCATACGGATGAAGCAGGTAATATAGAATATGCGGAATTATTCGAGTCATCCCAAAGTTATCGTAATATTACGGCCAGCCTTTGGTTTAATAAAAAAGCGGCGATTTTAATCATCGGGGAAAACGGGGCCGCTTATGAGGTGAGCGGCAGTATAAAAACGATCTTGGTGGCCGGCAGGAAATTTGAGGAGGCCTATAAAAAGATCGAAGCGGAAAAAGGTTTTGACATTGCGGCAGTGATTAAAATTGTCCCGGAATCAGTAGAAGATTTAAATCCGAGGAAAAAATTTGCCGAACAAGAAGAAACCCATTTCTTTTATAAACATTTGGACCGCATCGCCAAGCAGGCGTAGCTATAAGATCGCATTTTATTGATGCGAGGTAGAGATTTTGGCCACTGCCGGTTTCGAGATATAAAAACTGAGCAAGAACAATTTATTTAAAAGGAGTGTCGTTTGCTATGAAAAAGAAATTTATAATGATTGTTTCTATAATTTCCTTATTGATTATCGGGCTCGTCGGATGCAGTTCCAGAACTGAAACCGCTCAGCAGACTGCGGCTACCAAAGTCAGGGTGGCTACCCAACCAGGCGTTTATTCTGCTCCGGTCTTGCTGGCCAAGGTAAACGGTTATTTGGAAGAAGAGTTGAAAGACAAACAGGTGCAAGTGGTATGGACTTCATTCCCATCAGGTCCGCCGATGAACGAAGCTTTTGCGGCAGGAGAAGAAGACATCGGACTTATTGGCGATGTTCCTCTGCTGATTGCCAAGGCGTCAGGCCAAAAAACCGTTGCATTTGCCAAAACATCATCCGGTGAAAAAACGGTGGCTTTAACCGTGCCGCCGGGATCTGCCATCAAAAATCCAGCGGATTTGAAAGGTAAAAAGGTGGCGTTTGTAAAAGGATCTTACGGGCATCATTTCTTGTCATTGATTCTGACCAAGGGAGGTTTGACCCTCAATGATATTCAACAGGTGAATCTGCCCAATGCCGATGTGGCCAATGCGGTTACTTCACATCAAGTAGACGCGGGTATAATCTGGGAGCCTTCATTAACCAGCAGTGTTAAAAACGGCAGTGTAAACAAACTTATTGACGGGACCGGGATCAAGAGCAACAACGTATTCTATTTTGCCACCGAGAGCTTCGCTAAAGGCAATCCCGAAATTTTGGAGGCATTTATCCGGGCCGTTGACCAGGCGAATAAATTTATAGCCCAGAATCCGCAAAAGGCAGCGGAATTGCTGCAAAAAGAGCTGGCGCTGCCGGTAGAAGATCTGGCCGCTTTGTTTTCACAATACAATTATTCGCCGCTCATTCAGGATTCCGACATTACGGAATTGAAGCAGGTGGAAGAATTCAACCGTGCCCAGGGCTTTTCTACGGAGACGGTTGACGTAGATGCTTTTATCGACAAGACATTTTTAAAAAATTCCGGTGTCGGTAAATAGACTGCAAGAGATTTTAGGAGATGCGAAATGAACAACACTGAAAAAATATCTTTTATAGCTAAATATTTCGGCTTAGTCGTTTTGATCATTGTGGTATGGGAATATTCATCTCAACATGGATATATAGCACCGTATATGTTGCCGGCGCCGCATAAGATCTTGAATACATTGGTGCAGACAGCCGCGAGCTATGTCCTGTTTCAAAATATCTGGGTGAGTATTGTCCGGGTGTTTTCGGGGTTCGCACTGGCGGCGCTGGCGGCCATCGTCATCGGTGTATTGATTTCGCTTTCCCGAAATTTTGAGATAATAACGCGGTTGATCTTGCAGCTGCTAAAGCCGATTCCGCCCATTGCCTGGATTCCCATCGCGATTCTTTGGCTGGGCATCGGTGAGCCGTCGAAAGTATTCGTTATTTTCATGGGCGCGTTTTTCCCCATTCTGCTTAATACGGTGGGCGGCATCCGCCAGATTGACGACAGATATGTGGAAGTATCAAGGAATTTTGAGGTTCCGCGCGGCAAATTTATTAAAAAAGTCGTGATTCCCGGCGCACTGCCTCAGATCATGACCGGCCTCCGGGTGGGGCTTGGAAATGCGTGGATTTGCGTGGTCGCGGCGGAGATGATCGCCGCGACCCAGGGAATTGGCTATATGTTGATGGATGGCAGGCAATTGGCACAGCCGGACAAGGTGATTCTGGCTATGCTGCTGGTCGGTGTTATCGGCAAGCTCATGGATGATATTTTGGGCAAGATCGAGAACAAAGTCCTCTATTGGTAAGCATTATGGAGGAGGTGAAAGAAATGCCGGGGGAAATTATAATTAAAAATCTGGACAAAACATTTTCGGACCACAATCATCAGGAAGTCCAGGCCTTAAAAGGTATTAATCTGAAAATCAAACCCGGAGAGTTCATATCTATATTAGGCAAAAGCGGCTGCGGGAAAAGTACATTGCTGCGCATTATATCTGGATTGGATACGGATTATAGAGGGGGAGTATGGCTGGACAGCCAGATAGTTAAAAAACCTTCTCTGGAAAAAGGATTGGTTTTTCAGGATCACAGGCTGTTTCCATGGCTTACTGTTGCAGAAAATATCGGCTATGGCGTGCCGGACACGCAAAAAAACAAAAATGATCTGATTCGGGATTTGATCGGATTGGTAGGACTGGAAGGATTTGAAGATACATTACCTAAACAACTATCGGGAGGCATGGCGCAAAGAGCGGCCATTGCCAGAGCGTTGGCCAATAAGCCCAAGGTACTGCTTTTAGATGAACCATTCGGAGCCTTGGACGCAATGACTAGGATAAGCATGCAAGAGGAGATTCTAAAAATTTGGGATAAAGAAAAGATTACTGTCATATTGGTCACGCACGACATTGAAGAAGCCGTGTATCTTGGTGACCGTGTCGTGATCTTATCGAGCCGGCCCGGGCAAGTCAAAGAAATACAAGAGGTAAAGCTTTCAAGGCCGCGTAACCGTGTGAGCAACGATTTTGTCAGTGAGAAAAGAAAGACTTATTATAAATTCTTTGATCAGGTCGAGGCCAAATTTGTCTATACCATTTAGAAGCAAACAACCGGCCTGGAAAAGGCCGGTTAGAAAGGAATGATCTGAAATGGCGGTTCATTACGTTATCATATTCAAGGCCTGTTCAAAATCCTCAATTAAGTCCTCGATATCCTCTAAGCCTACACTGATCCGGATGAGATCTTCATAAACCCCCATATTTTCCCTATCCTCAAGGCTGTTGGTAGCGTAAATGGTAGAGGCGGGATGTATCACCAGGGTGCGAACATCACCAATATTGGCTAAGTTGGCAGCATATTTAAGATTATTGATCACTTTAAAGGCATTTTCTTTCGTTCCTACCCGAATGGTTAGAATTGCCCCTGATTTTCCGCCAAATTGGCGAACGGCCAGGGAATAATGCTCGTGCTCCTGTAAACCAGGGTAATTGACCTTAAGAACTTGGGAATTCTTTTGCAGCTCCTGGGCCAACAGGAGAGCGTTCTGGCATAAGCGTTCCATTCTTACCCCCAGGGTCTCCAGTCCTATACTATTTAGAAAAGCATTAAATGGAGACAGGCACGCCCCAAAGTCCCTAAATAGGCCGTTTCTGAGCTTGGCCAGGTAAGCAAACGAGCCAAATTTTTTATAGTCTTGCAGAGAAGTGAAACGTCCGTAATCCCATTTAAATTTGCCGCTGTCTATGATTATCCCACTGATAGAATTACCGCTGCCATTAATATATTTGGAGGTAGAATGAATTACTATATCGGCCCCCAGCTCGATAGGCTTAATAATATAGGGAGTAGTGGCGGTATTGTCCACCACCAGCGGAATACCATGCTGATGCGCCAGTGCGGCTAACCCTTCTATATCCGGTACATCCAATTTGGGATTGCCAATAGTTTCAACATATATTAATCGGGTTTTTTCATTAAGGCCGGCTGCAAAACTGCTAATTTGATTGTCATTGACATAATGGGTAGCAACTCCGAAATTCTCCAAATCCTTGAATAAAGAATAAGTCCCGCCGAAGATCCCGCTTCCGGATATAATTTCTTCCCCGCTTTTGAGTATATTCATCACTGCCAGGGTGACGGCGGCCATACCTGATGAACAGGCCACGGCGCCAATCCCCCCTTCCAGATAGGCCAGGCGTTGTTCAAAAGCTTGCACCGTAGGGTTATTAACTCGGGTATAAACGAATCCCGGCTTATTACCTTTAAAGACGCTTTCTAATTCTTCCGCCGTCCGGTATTCAAAAGAAGACGATTGGTATATAGGTATATTGGTGGCCCCGGTCTTTTCTTCGGCAGAATATTTACCATGGATTAGAGCAGTATTAAACCTCATGCCAATCCACCTTTTTCAACAATGATAGTAAAGGTCCCATCATTGTTATTAATTACTTGGGTTACTTTATGTCCTTCATCTTTTAGGCTTCTGGGCACATTCTGAATCGGCTCACCCTCATTCATCCGCACCTCCAGAACCTGTCCGTTCTCCAATTCTTCAATAGCTACCTTGGCTTTGACAAAAGTAATCGGACATACTACATCACATATGTCTACAAAAGCATCAACCTTTTTATCACTCATTGCAAGACCTCCTGTAATTCTTTTTCAAGCAAATCCCAACCTACCCGTTCCAGGGTTTTGCCAAACCGCTCCCCGGCTTTACCATGTTTTTCGAAAAAGCCCAGGGTGGTATCTACAACCCGCAGTAACTCTTGTTCCGGAAAAATAATAGGCAATATCTGCCTGCCTACCGAAATCTGGTTGCCGAACAAACCGCCAAATGAAACAATGAATCCGCTTTTTCCTTCCCAGGCGTCGGTGGGGCATGATTTAACGCAGCGTCCGCAGTAGTTGCAGCCACTTTCTTCAAACTTTAGCTGCTGCTCATCCTGGTTAACATTTATAACTTGGGTAGGACAAACCGCTTCACATAAACCGCAGTAAATGCATTTACCGGCATCCCAATTTGGTTTCAGTCCGCCCTTAATGCCCAGGTCGTTTTCTTCGGCTTTAAGACAATTATTACGGCAACCGGTAATGCCAAACTTGAATTTATGGGGCAGGTCCCGGGCAAAGTATTTTTCATCTAAAATCCCGGCTAAAGCGGTAGTGTCAATTAAACCGCTGGGGCATACAGCGCTGCCCTGACAAGCGGTAATCGTCCTTACTCTGGCGCCGCAAGCCCCGGTCTGCAGACCGGCTTGGGCCAGTTCTTGCTTAGCTGTCTCTATATCCTGCAGCTTTATATAGGGAATCTCAATCCCCTGCCGGGAGGTCATGTGTACATAACCCTGACCATACTTTTGGGATATTTCACTAACCGCCCGCAGTTGTTCCGATTTTATTTGTCCCCCTACAACTCTTAAGCGCATAGAAAAATGGTCTGGCTGCACCTGACGCATGAAGCCGCCTTTTTTCAGTTCCTTGTAGTCTACTTGCTCCATCATTATTCTCCTTTAATAATTAATTCTTCGTTAGTTACCTGGCGGTTAATAATCATGAAACTCTTAAGAATAGGATTTTCTTCCGCCAGGGAAAGGATTAAATAGCTTTTGTCCGGCTCAAAGGCCAGCCGTATGTCTTCTTCCGAAGGCCGGGCGGGAGAGCCGGGATGACTATGAAAATTCCCCAGTAGAATCAGATCCTTGGCCCTCATATCCTTAATAGCCCCGAATTGCTCTTGGGGCTCCATGGAAAAGTGCTTCGGGCTTTGATCGATATTGCTGAGCAAATATATCTTTTCGACCGTCTTTTTATTGCCTGCCACTCTCCCGGCCAATAAGCCGCAGGCCTCATTGGGCAGTTGGCCAAGACAGTGATTTAAAATCATTTCGTAATCGCATTTACTTAAAGTAATCAATTTATATCACCCGTTATCAATTTTTTTTAAGGTCACATACGGCTTGTTCATAGTCCAGCAGATGGTCGATGGTAGGATTCTCACCGCAAACCTGACAGCTTTTCCGCCGCTGGATTTTAATTTTCCTAAATTCCATATTCAAAGCATTATAGGTAAGTAGATATCCATTCAGCAATTCTCCAATACCCAGGATGTATTTTATAGCCTCAGTTGCCTGAATAGTCCCGATAATTCCACCCATAACCCCCAGAACGCCAGCCTGACTGCAGGTAGGAACCGCACCCGCTGGGGGCGGATCTTCGAAAATACAGCGGTAACAGGGTCCGGCTCCCGGAAGATAAGTAATGGTTTGGCCTTCAAATCTGATTATCCCGCCATGGGAAAAAGGCTTGGATGCTAATACACAAGCGTCGTTGATCAAGAATTTAGCCGGAAAGTTATCGGTTCCATCGATTATAAAATCATAATCCTGGTCTTTAATGATATCGATAATGTTGTTGGAGCTCACCCACTCCCTATAGGTAACTACCTTCACATCACTATTCATTTCATTAATTGTTTCCTGCCCGGAAAGCACTTTGGGCTTGCCTACATCCCTGGTTAAGTGAATAATCTGTCTTTGCAGGTTGGATAAATCCACCTTATCGAAATCCACCAACCCGATAGTGCCTATTCCGGCGGCGGCCAGGTACATGGCTGCCGGAGCCCCCAGACCACCGGCGCCGATGATGAGTACTTTGGAATTTAAAAGTTTACTCTGACCTTTAGCTCCCACATCTTTTAGAATAATATGCCGCGAATATCTCTCCAGTTGTTGATTTGATAAGTTCAATTGCTTCCACCACCCATATAATAAAGGAACTCAATTTCATCGCCGGCGTTGATTGGTCTGACGGCGAATTGGTCACGTTCTATGATTTCCTCATTGATTTGTACGGTAACGTAATCAGGCATTTCCACCTTTTGCAAAATTAATAACTCTTCCACCGTAACCGTTTTCTCCAGTACCACTTCTTCTCCGTTAATTTTTACCTTCATAGTTCAAACCTCCAAAGTTTAATTGCTACACTTCTTGCCAATCCCATGTCCATATGGCAAAGCCAGTTATGAAAATCACTCTGCGAATGTCATCCTGAGCGTAGTGAAGGATCTTGCAGTCTCCGAGCTGGAAAGATCCTTCACTACGTTCAGGATGAC
>DHSK01000062.1:10725-15531 GCA_002408445.1 Syntrophomonas sp. UBA5288 | reverse complement strand
TCATAGCAATGACAAATGGGGTTCTTGGGACCATGCAAAACTCTCAAATAAATCTGTGTCAATCTGTGTTGGATTTCTTTCTAAATCCGCAGTGCGAAAAACTAGATAACATAATCTTCCTCAGATATTCCCTGGGTATTGCTGAATTTAATCTGCCTGTACCGCATAAAATCCATCCACTTGTTGGCAAATGCCGCCAGTCGGTTACCGGCGTTATAACCAATCTTTGCATATTCATTGATCAGGATTGTGAATGCTTCCTGATTATCAACTTTAATATAGGCTCCATTAGTATCTATAAGTGGGACGGAGTCAAAAATATAGGTGTCAAATCCCACTATTGCATCTAACCGGGACTTTCTTATCCTGGCGGCTAAACGTGATTTAAAATCAACTATATCGAAGTTCTCTGGGTACTGATAGGTATTTCCGGTTACCGGAACCACATTGCCATTCTCAAAGGTGTGTGGTTTACTGGCAGCTCTTAAGAGACTTCCTGCTGACAGAATAAAATAGTATTCATCAAAGCAGGTTACAGTTATTTCGGCATTATCGCCGGCCAACTTGCTGGCCGTTTGCACACCCTGCTCACGGCCGGATACTATTCCGCCGCCGCTGACATCGTATCCGTCTATAAGAACAAAGCGACCGGTATGCGGATTGTTTTTAAACTCATCAAAGCAGATCTTTTCTTTGGTTCTTATGGTAACTTCAGCTACACCGTTGGTTCTAACCTGACTGGCATTTTCAATGCTATCCAGAGTGGACGCTTCGATTACTTTACTGATGGAAATAACCTCACACTCCTGTTCCTGGGTAGCCAGCTTAAGCTTGTACTTTTTGCCTTTGGCAAGAGGAATCTTACCCATCCAAAACAGGTTGGCCCGGAAGGTATCAGCAACCAGAGGCGGTTCCTGCTTAGGGGTGATCACTTCTCCTCTCTGGTTAAAGAACTCATCTTCTACCGTAATCCCTACTGACATACCAGCATTGACAGCCTTCCGGTTATCACGGTCTGCCCAGTATTCAACGGACTTAACCCGGGTCAACTTATTGCTGGGTGATATAAGGATCTCATCTCCCACCTTTAAGGTGCCGGATTCTATACGACCGGCAATAATTCTGCGCTGGTCAAACTTATAAACATCCTGGATCGGGAATCGCAGCGGTTTATCCTCCAACCCTTTGTCCTGCTCGAAGCGGTCTATAGCTTTTAGAACCGGTTCGCCCTTATACCAGACCATCTTGTTTGAGTTATCCGTTATATTCTCACCATTGAAGGCCGAAATGGGAATATACTTCAAGGGATAAACATGCAGGTTGTTCAGAAACTTATTCATTTCCTGCCGGATATCATTAAATTTGTCCTCGTCATAGTCTATTAGGTCCATTTTGTTAACTATTACATAAACCTTTTGAATTCCCAGCAGGGAGAGTATATAGCCATGTCTCTTGGACTGCTCCTGAACACCTTCCTGAGCGTCGATTATAAGCAGTGCTGCTTCGGCATTGGCTGCACCGGAAATCATATTTTTAAGGAATTCTTTATGCCCGGGTGCATCAATGATTACGTAATCCCGTTTTTCGGTAAAAAACTGGATTTGCGTTGTATCAATAGTTATTCCCTGCTTCTGTTCTTCTTCAAATGCATCCAGCAAATAGGCATATTCAAAAGGCTTGCCTTTCTCCTGGCAGACCTTTTGCACCCGGTCGATCTTGCCCTGCGCAATTGATTTGGTGTCGTATAAGAGTCTGCCTATAAGCGTAGATTTTCCGTGGTCCACATGCCCCACTACTACTATTTGCAAAGTTTCTCTATTATCTGCCATTTTTCAACCTCCGGACGAATTTCAGTTGCTTTTATAACTGATTACATATATCCATCTTTGCGCAGCTTTTGCATAGCATAGGCATCTTCCTGATCCTGGGCTCTGCCTGCTCTTTCCGCTATCTGGGTATTCTTGAGCTCTTCGATTATTTCTTCAACAGTTGTGGCATGGGAATCTATCATCCCGGTGCACGGCGCACAGCCCAGACTTCTATACCTTTTGCCGTTTTTAGCAAAATACAGATCAATCAGAGGAATTTTCTCCCGGCCAATGTAGGACCAGATATCAATTTCGTTCCAATGCAGGAGAGGATGAACCCTAATATGATTACCCCGGGGAAAATCAGTTTTAAATTGATCCCACAGCTCAGGCGGCTGATGAGTATAATCCCATTCTGAATCTTTGTTTCTTTCGCTGAAGACCCTCTCTTTAGACCGGGAACCTTCTTCATCTCTTCTGATACCCAAAATAAGACCTTCAAACTCATATTGAGTGACCACCTGTTGCAGACCTTCCGTTTTCAAAGCCCGGCAGCATTCCAATCTGCCCTTATCCGGTCCCATACCTGCCTCTATAGCTTCCTGGTTGATGTGCACAATTAAATCGAGGTTATATTCTTTAGCCATCCTATCCCGGTATTCAATCATTTTCGGAATCTTATAGGTTGTGTCCACATGAATTAAGGGAAAGGGGGAATAACCAAAGAATGCCTTTTTGGTCAGCCACAATAATACCGTGGAATCCTTGCCAATTGACCACAGCATTCCTAATTTACCGAAATTTTTGTATGCTTCTCGTAAAATATAAATACTTTGCGCTTCCAGTCGATCTAAATGGTCCATTTTCTCCTCCTAGTACTGGTTTGCTTTATTCCTGCAAACAGTTATTACTTTTTCCTGCCCGGATGGTTTAATAAAAATCCAATTCAGCTTTTCACCTTCATCCCGGGTGTGAAGTATAGTGCCTCTTCCCCCCAGGTCAGCCCCCAAAAAGTAGCTTATCGCACCGAAGCGGCATTCCTTCAGACAGGCGGTACATCCCCAGCAATCCCGGGGAAAACGGTTAACCGTCTTGCCTGCTTCATCCTTATAGAGAAGGCTTCCCGGACATACACTGCGGCATTTACCGCAGCCCGTGCATTTTTCCTGATCAATTTTTATGCTCATAAACTTCATCCTTCTTTACCAAATCTCTTAACACTATCTTTACCTCCCCTCCTTCTACCCGGGAATTAACATATTTGAGCCAGTGTTCATCATCCTTGCGGGGATAATCAGTATTCTCCTGGAAACTATGCCACCTGGTTTCCTTACGGGCTTGCAGGTGCTTAATCAAACTTTGGCATACGTAAAGACGATCCACTAATTCGTAAATATGCATGAGCTCGTGAGTATCGCCCGCCCTTAATTCTCCACTGTTGATCAGCAATTCGTTAATATACCTGGCGGCCAGTTCCAGCTTATGGGAATTAACCGCATAACCGGAGGATATTCCGCCGGCGTACTCATCCATAACCTTTTGCATGGCCTCTTCAATATTTTCTGTGCTATAAAGGCTCGGGCCGGCATCTAAAAACCGGTTTACTTCCTGCAGTTTTAAATTAAGTTCCTCTTCGTCAATATCGGTACATTTACCGTCTATAATGTATTCCAGTGCTGACCGGGCAGCTATTTCGCCCTCTGCCAGACACCCGGTAACATATTTCTGCGGGCTGCCCCCGGCCACGTCTCCGGCCGCATATAATCCTTCTATAGTAGTGGCCCGGGCTGTATCCACCCAGTACCCGCTGGCGGTATGGCCCCCTACTATATAAGGCTCAGTACCCTCGATTTCCGCATTCTCCCGGGCCGGCCCCCGGCCGTTTTCCATCCACTTCAAGGTTTGTGCGGGAGCCATGTTCAGGTAAGCTTTAAATAATTCGTCTTCCTGCTTCTCACTGATACCTGTTGTTTTGAGAAAACAAGGTCCGTTTCCATTCTGGTTTTCGGCTACGGTCGAATATACCCGTATATGGGTTTTAGGCATGCCATACTTTCGGTCATACTCTTCTCCCCGGCTGTTTATCTGTGCTGCTCCAACTCCCTGGGCAATTGTTCCGGTAGGAGCGATGGTGTCCTTACACCTCAGGGCAATAAACCTCATTTCCAAGGTAGTCATTTCAGCACCTGCTCTGATGCCCATGGCATAACCGGCCCCGGTATTGAAAGGACAGTACCACATTTTGTGCCTGGAGAACCCGGGGTTGTTAGGTTTGTAGAGACCTGCCGCTCCCCCGGTAGTACAAATAACCGCCTTGGACTTAATTACGTAAAATATATTTTCATCAATCGAGAATCCGTAAGCACCGACTGCTTTCCCATTTTTCAGGATATAATCGATAATATTTACCCGGTTGAGAATCGTGACCTTTGGTTTATCTTCAACGGCCTGGGCCAGTAATGGCTTAATATTCTCACCATTGATTTTTATATTTCGGTTTCCTCTGGCCACATACTCGCCATTTTCGTCCTTTTGAATAACTAACCCCAGGCTTTCCATTTTATGAGTAACCTTATTTAATCTTTGGGCCAGGCTGTATACCAGGTCTTCTCTCACCAAACCTTCGGAGTCGTTTATAACGTAATTTAAGTAGTCCTCAGGGGTTTGGCCTTTTACGATATAAGCGTTCAAAGCATTAACTCCGGCAGCCAGACAGCCGCTCCGCTTAATATTGGCCTTTTCGGCAATGATCACCCTGGCATCTGAATTCTCCGCTATGGTAATAGCCGCAAAACAACCGGCGGTACCGCCTCCGATGATAAGAATATCTGTTTCCAGAACTTTGAGATTTAAATTCAAACCGTTCCCCCTTCTTTCAACAAGACTAGCCTATTATAGATAATTAACTTTTTCCTATGGTTAAGCAGTAACTTTGCGAATGTCATTCTGAACGTTAGTGAAGAATCTTTCACTCTCCGAGATGGAAAGATCCTTCACT
>DHSK01000062.1:0-10580 GCA_002408445.1 Syntrophomonas sp. UBA5288 | reverse complement strand
TCACTACGTTCAGGATGACAAAAAACCGTTATTCATAGCAATGACAAATGAAGTCCTTAAATTACATAATCTTCAGGTACAAAGACCTTAAAATTTCGAGGTCTTACATAAACCCTTTGTTTTTCCTTCAGTTCAAGTTCCCGGTACACCTCTCGGCTGATTTCGGCCTCAATATAATCTCCATTGTCCAGTCTCTTCAATTCAAGATATACCGTCGGACCGACCGCCCTAATAAAAAATACCTCCGCTTCAATGAATTTGGTTCCATCTGGTTTAAGCCTGATCTCAATATCGTGAGGGCGTATATAACTTACTACATCCTTATCCTTGGTATCCATATGCTCGGGTGCATCAACTTTTATTGAACCCAGCTCGATCTTTCCGTCATGCATTCTGCCATGAAAAAGATTAACATTGCCCAGAAAGTTATAAACAAACGGGTTGGCCGGATTATCATATACCTCCTCCGGGGTACCCATCTGTTCTATATTACCTTCATGCAGAATTATAATTCTGTCCGCCACATCAAGCGCTTCCTCCTGATCATGGGTGACGAAAACACTGGTTATAGGGTATTCGTCATGTAACTTTCTGAGCCATCTGCGTAATTCTTTTCTGACTTTGGCATCCAAAGCTCCAAATGGTTCGTCAAGTAATAAAACCTTGGGTTCTACGGCTAAAGCCCTGGCCAAGGCTATTCTTTGGCGTTGGCCGCCTGAGAGCTGGGCAGGATACCGTTTGGCCAATCCCTCCAGCTTAACCAGAGACAGGAGTTCATGCACTTTTTGATTAATTGCCTCTTTGCTGGGCCTTTGCCTGGAAGGTCTGACTTTTAACCCGAAGGCTATATTTTCGAAAACAGTCATATGCTTAAAAAGGGCATAATGCTGGAATACGAATCCTACCTTTCTGTCCTGGGTACTTTTGTCCGTATTATCTTCACCATCAAAAATAATGCTTCCGGTATCTGCTGTTTCAAGTCCGGCGATAATTCTTAAAAGGGTCGTCTTGCCTGAACCCGAAGGTCCCAGCAGAGCAACAAGTTCGCCGGTATTTATCTTTAAACTGATATCGTTAAGCGCCGTAAATGAATCAAAGCTCTTAGTAATATTGGAAAATTCAATACTCATAACCTACCTCCAACTTAATACCTAGCCGACATTTTATCTTGCTGCTTTATTTTCCAATCCACCACATTTTTAATAATCAGATTGATGATTGCAATTATGGTTAAAAGTGATGCGACTGCAAAAGCCGCGGTAAATTTGTATTCGTTGTACAATATCTCAACATGGAGGGGTATCGTGTTGGTGAGGCCTCTTATGTGCCCCGACACAACCGAAACTGCGCCAAACTCTCCGGCAGCCCTCGCCGTAGTAAGCATAACCCCATATAATAGTGCCCATTTCACATTGGGCAGTGTTATGAACAGGAAAGTTTTCAAGCCACTTGCTCCCAGGGTAAGTGCCGCTTCCTCTTCGGCAGTTCCCTGAGCCTCCATCAAAGGTATCAGTTCTCTGGCCACAAAAGGAAGGGTTACAAATAAGGTTGCCAGTATGATCCCGGGCGGCGCAAAAATTATCTGTAAATCCCAGGCGTTTAATTGCGGCGCGAAAAGACCATGGGTGGTGCTAAAAAGCAAAACAAATATAAGTCCTGCCACAACCGGTGAAATTGAAAACGGCAAATCAATAAAAGTAATTAATAAATTCTTACCCTTAAAGCTGAATTTGGCCACCGCCCAGGCAACGGTCAGACCAAACGCCGTATTTATCGGAACAGCAATCCCTATAGTAAGGAGAGTAAGCTTTATAGCTTGCAGAGCCATAGGATCACTAATCGATGCAAAATATAGCTCTGCCCCCTGTTCAAAAGCTTTTACAAACACTGAAATCAGCGGCACCAACAGTATTACGGTAAAAAATATTAAGGCTACACTAATAAGAATAATGGGCACAGCTTTCGAGCCGTTCCCCGCATTGTTGTATTTTTTTCCAGCCATTTTACCACCCCTAAACTGCCTTTTCTCGGTTGCCGACCCACCACTGGGTAATATTAATAAATAACAGCATGATAAAGGACATAATCAGCATTATCGCTGCAATAGCGGTAGCACCTGCGTAATCATATTGTTCCAGCTTGGTCCTGATTAACAAAGGTGTTATTTCGGTTTGCATGGGCATATTGCCGGAAATAAAAACAACCGATCCATATTCACCCAAAGCCCTGGCAAAAGCCAGAGCAAAACCAGTTATAATCGCTGGGAGCAGCGCAGGTATAATAATTTTGTAAAAGGTTTGCAACCTGGTTGCCCCCAGACATGCAGCGGCTTCTTCCGCCTCATGGTCAAAGCTTTGTAAAACCGGCTGGACTGTTCTTACTACAAATGGAAAGCTTATAAAAATCAAAGCCAAGGTTATTCCCAAGGGAGTATATGATATCTTTATCCCCAATGGAGCAAACAGCTTTCCTATCCACCCGGTTTGAGCATACAGGGTGGTAAGGGTGATACCTGCAACAGCGGTGGGCAGGGCAAAAGGCAAATCAATCAAGCCGTCTATGATTTTTCGCCCCGGGAATGAATATCTTTCCAGAACCCACGCCATAAGAAGTCCAAAAATTGAATTTACAGCAGCGGCCAGAAAAGAGGTACTAAAAGATACTTTTAGAGAAGCCAGCACTCTTTCCGAAGAAACTGTTTCCCAAAATGCTTTCCAACCCATACTTGAGCTATTGATAAAAACCATTGAAACAGGAATTAAAACCAGCAAGCTAAGGTATAGCAAGGAAAAACCCATGGTAATACCAAATCCTGGTATAACACTTGGCTGTTTGGGTTTAATTGTTAAGTTCATAACTCCACCTCAAAAAAATAATGGAACGATTCTCGGATCTATATCGGTAAACGCATTAGAACCGTCCCATTTTATTACTGCTTATTCGGCTTATTTCTTGGTGTAAATTTGGTCGAATATACCGCCATCAGCAAAATGTTCCTCTTGAGCCTTGTTCCAACCGCCGAAAACATCGTCAATAGTAAAAAGGTTAATCTGAGGGAACTGTGACGCATATTTCTTGGCAACCGTTTCATTCCGGGGTCTGTAGAAGTTTTTGGCCGCTATTTCCTGACTTTTTTCACTATACAGATACTGTAGATAAGCTTCTGCAACTTTACGGGTTCCCTTTTTGTCTACAACTGAATCGACAACCGCAACCGGGGGCTCAGCTAATATACTTATGGAAGGAACCACAATTTCGTATTTATCCGCATTTTTAGAGTCCTTGATGGATAGAAATGCTTCATTTTCCCACGCGATAAGCACATCGCCAATGCCTCGCTCAGTAAAGGTTATAGTTGAATCGCGGGCTCCTGAATCAAGTACCGGTACGTTTTTATATAAAGCTTTAACAAATTTCTGGGCTTGGGCGGCATCGTTGCCATTATTCTTAAGCGCATAGCCCCAGGCAGCCAGGTAATTCCAGCGAGCCCCGCCGGAAGTTTTCGGATTAGGAGTAATTACTGATACTCCAGCCCTCGTTAGGTCGTTCCAGTCCTTTATGTTCTTGGAATTTCCCTTTCTCACCAGGAAGACTATAGTCGATGTATAAGGGGTGGAATTGCTGGCTAAACGTTTCTGCCAATCTTTATTTATAATTTCTTTATTCGTGTTGATAGAATCAATATCATATGCCAAAGCCAGGGTTACAACATCTGCCTGCAAACCATCCAATACCGCCCGGGCCTGCTTGCCTGATCCTCCGTGTGATTGGTCAATGGTAACCTCCTGCCCGGTTTTTTCTTTCCAATAGGCTGCAAAGGCAGTGTTGTATTCCTGGTAAAGCTCCCGGGTAGGATCATAGGAGACATTAAGCAGGCTGACCGGTTTAGTATCTTCAGATTTTGTTGTCTTTGGAGCGGTTTTGCCGCAGCCGGCAATTGAAACCAGAATCGAAATTACCAGTAACCCTATTAAACTTTTTAATATCAATTTTCTTTTTTTCAATCTTTCCATATTAATTAACCTCTCCTTTAAATTTTTTCAGTGGGCTTAATCATATATGTTTCGGTATATTTTTATAAATATGAAGCACATCCATTTTAGAATCTTAATTATAATCTCGAGCGATTTACTGGGTTATGGTTTGTGCTTATCCCTATCAGATTTATTATTATCCCTATAATATTAATAGAGTTAGATGTGAAAAAAATAATTAGAAGAAATATTTTGCTTTTCGGCTATTCAAACTACATGTTCGCTAGTCGAGTTTATGGCCAAGTCAACCATTGCATTTCAAATCATAATGACCTTTTGTTGATACCAGCAATTTTATCACCTCTTTACCAAGTAATCCGATATGTTTAATAATTAAATATATTATACGATAATATTTCAAAAATGCAAGCAAAATATTAAATTGTCAACCTGGCAGAGCAAATACTACCAGAAACAAAAAAAATCCAAAATACCAGGTACGTATACTAGAACAACTACCGGATTAAATGCAAACTTAAAGGACTGAGCCCTGTTCAATACAGAACTCAGTCCTTGGTAGCCGCCCAGTAAATGTGTCCAACATTTGGGGTGCGGAACAGACTATTCAAAAGTCGTTGATCCCTTTATTTTTCTGTCGGTGTCGCGTGGTTTTTAAACTCCACCAGATCATGGCGGTACCGATAAGGTACAAAACGCGCCTGCAGCCGCGGATTGCACCGGGACTCGATGGCGATCGTATCAAAGTATTGCTGCCACAGTTTCTGGTAATATTGCTCTTTTTCGTTTAAGGGCACCTGCCCGTCCCGGGGAAAATCAGTTATGTACCACCTGCGCCGGGAGCTCCGTTCTGTTTCCCGGTCATGTCCGTCATAAACAACCGCCAATCCCCGCTTGCGGTCGTGGATGATCCAGCGTTCCCCGGCCAGACGATCGGCAAAATGATCGGCGATCAGGGGCAAAATATAATGATCGGGAGCCAAAACCGCGTAGAGGAAATTGCCGGTATCGGCAAAGCGCAGCAATCCCAAAAAGCGATGGGCTTCGGTGGTAACTTTCCGGGCCACCTTATGCAAAGGGTAAACATCCGGATGGGAATGGTAAGCATCAACTTTGCTCCCCAACCGAAAGCCCAAACGAAGATAATTGAGAATCAGGATTTCCTTATCCGGCGCCGACGAAACAAAGGCATGGTAAACATTCTCCAGCGCATCCCCGGATATTTTCTCTATAGCCTGGTATACCCGCGCGGCCAGCGCCGGCTCAGTAATCACCTCGGTGCTGTCGATCATCAGAACCGGCTGGTAGGAATCCTGCCGGTAAATACCGCTGGCCTTTTCCCCGTAATAATTATAATAAATACAGGTCAAAAGCCCCTCAAAACTGCCGTCGTATAAATAGTGCATCCTTTTCCCCCATCGATTGGCTAAAACAAAGTCGGTTGTACCGCGGCAGGCCCCGGCGCCATGATCCGGCGGATCGTGGCCGGATCCAAAGGCCGCCGGCCCGCATATACTCCCTTGCAGGTCATGAAATACTGGGCCCGTTTGAAAACTACCCCCAGCTTCTTTACTTCCTCCACCGAAACGGCGGCCAGACGGCGCTGGCTAATGATCCGCAGAGCCGATTTGGGCCCAATCCCAGGGATCCGCAGCAGCTCTTCATAGGAAGCCCGGTTGATCTCCACCGGGAACAAATCCAAGTGACGAATGGCCCAGGCGGTTTTCGGATCCAGCTCCGCATCCAGGTAAGCATGGACCGGATCAAGAATCTCCTCCGCTTTATAATGATAGAAGCGCAGCAGCCAGTCGGATTGATACAGACGGTGTTCCCGCAGCAGCGGCGGCGCCGTAGCCGGCGCCGGCAGGTCGGAGTCTTCGTTTACCGGCACATAGGCGGAAAAATACACCCTTTTCATATTGAAACGCTGGTATAAAGACTGGGTGGCCTGCAGAATGATTAGATCGCTGTCCGAGGTGGCGCCCACAATCATCTGGGTCGATTGCCCGGCAGGAACAAAGCGGGGCGCGTAACGGAAGCGCCGGCTCTCTTCCGCGTGGGCCCGGATCTGCTCCTTGAGCTGCTGCATGGATGAATGCAATACGGTTAGTTTCTTCTGGGGAGCCAGCCGACGTAAGCTTTGTTCCGTAGGCTGCTCAATATTGACGCTCATCCGGTCGGCCAGCAAACCGGCCTGCTGAATCAAGGCCGGATCGGCGCCTGGAATTGCTTTGACATGGATATAGCCTTGAAAGCTGTATTTTTTCCGCAGCAAGGTCAGCACCTGAATGATTTTTTCCATGGTGTAATCCGGAGAAACCTCCACCGCGGCGCTCAGAAACAAGCCTTCGATGTAATTGCGGCGGTAAAATTGAATCGTCAGATCAGCCAATTCCCGTGCTGAAAAACTGGCTCGGCGAATATCGTTGGAGCGTCGGTTGATACAATAACGACAATTATAAACGCAATCATTGCTCAAAAGTGTTTTTAAAAGCGAAATACACCGGCCATCCGACGACCAGGCATGACAAATGCCAAAAGACTTAGCATTCCCAATCCCGCCTTGATTGCCTCTCGAAACCCCGCTGGAAGAACAAGAAACATCGTATTTGGCCGCCCCCGCCAAAACTTCAAGCTTGGTCATGGTATCCAACCGACTCACCTCAAGTAAATTTTATTTATTGGTGAATTCAGTATAGCAATAGAATTCATATTTTGCAAACATTTGTTCGTAAGGCTATTTTGTTACCCCAAAAAAGGGTAAGAACAGCAAAGCCGGAAAGTACACATATATTTCCGGCTTTGCCTTTACTTTATTATTTTATTCAAGTCCATTCTGGAGTAAACAATTCTATGAATTTCAACCACCTGTGCTTTCACTACATAAAAGACAGCATAATTTCTGACTGGCAGTAGCCTGTATTCATAAGTCAATGGCCTGATTGGCTGGTACACTTCACAGGAATAAGGGAATTGTTCAAGTCTGGATATAGCTTCATCCAAAGAATTCAATAAATCCAGCGCGGCTTTTGGTGCTTGTAAATGGCCGGCAATATAGTTTATGATATCGGCTAAATCTTTCCTGGCCATGGGTAAATATCTAATTTCATACATCACCAGACTCCATTTGGTCAGAAAGTTCTGCTCTTAATTCATCAAATACTTCTTTATGGGAATATCGCTTATCAGTTGTTTTAGCCTCTAATTCAGCTTCCTTCAATTTGAAATATACTTCACTTTTAAATTGATAACTTTCATAAGCTTCCATACTCATAACAACCATATCACCATAACCATTTTTAGTTAGGAATACCGGTTCGGAGGTTTCATGGACAATTCTTGAAATATCAGCAAAATTATTTCTCAAATCAGATACAGGTCTAATTTGTGGCATACTATCACCCCTTAATTGAGTTAGCATAATTTTATCATAATTATGCTAAAATATCAAATTACCTGTTTTCCTTCCTCCTTTAAAATTCTCGCCTAAAAGGGTGTCAGTTAAACTTTTTATACAAATTTTTTCGGGTCTTTTAAAATATGTTAGCAATGTACATATATATGCAAATGTTTGAATTGCTCATGAATATGGGTGAATTGATCAATTAAATTAACTTTCATTAAGAGATCGGTATTCCGAAGAGACTCCTGAGTATCTCCATCATAAACTACTTTATGTTCTTCAGATAAAAGCAGTGTCCGTTTGGTTAGGGTATGTGCAAGATTCAAATCATGGGTGGCGACAATGATGGTACGCCCGACTGAGTTGAGCTGCAATAATAGGTCAACTAACCAATTTTGGCTTCTGGGATCTAATCCAGCAGTCGGTTCGTCCAGTATTATTACTTCAGGATTAAGCACTAAGATCGATGCAAGGGCTACTTTCTTTTTTTCCCCACCACTAAGCCTGAAAGGAGGGCGATTAGCAAGATGTTCAATCTGTAGCACCTTAATTATATCGTTTACTCTATTCTGGATCTCTTTTCTGGGAAAATCCATCTGTAGTGGCCCAAAGGCAATTTCATCCCATACCCGCGTAGTAAAAAGCTGGGCATCTGAATTCTGAAACACAAATCCCACTCTACGGTAGTAATCTTTACAAAAATTATCATTTTCCATTTGTTTTTCTGATATTTCGTAGCCAAAAGCTTTAAAAGAACCTATCTCGATATAATTTAAAGCACATAATATTTTAAGCAGGCTAGACTTACCAGACCCATTAGCTCCCAGTAAGCAAATACTCTCTCCCGCTTCGATACTAAGGTTTAAATCGGTAAATAGCAAACTTTCAGCTCGATAGGAAAAACCTGCATTTTGTAAATTAAAGATATTTTCAGCCAATGAAACTTCCCCCAATAATAATACCAACCGTTAAAAAAATAGCACTTGCAGCAAATACCCAATCTTTCCATTGTAATAATAAGTACTCGGAACTAACTTGTTCTCCAGTATAGCCCCGCGCAGTCATCGCCTGATAAATCTCCTCTGACAGCATCATGCTTTTGGAAAAAAGTACAGCTATCGAAGAACCGACTAAAAGTCTTCTTGAACTGACCGACAAGTTTCCTACTGTTCGCACCTTACGAGCTTCAAACAAGTCCAGTGATAGACCCAAAAGCAATATAATATACCGATAGGTCATTTCAATAATCATTACAAACAGAGCTGGTATCCCCAATACACGCAGAGATTTTAAAAGTTGATTAAGGTGGGTAGTCATAATTAAGGTAAAGCCCAAAGATAGAGATATCCCCACGCGCAGGAATAAAAATATGGCTGATTTAAATCCCTGTGCGCTGATAAATAATTGCTGCGGAAGCTTAACTCCCATAAATGCTACATGATAGTTATCATATAGCATTAAAAGCGGCGAACCGTCATTAATAACATTGAACATGCCCGGAATAGCAGCCAATAAAGTAATCAGGGGGATAAAGCCCCATATTTTTAGCTGCATTTTAATGACTGGCAACCGGGAAAACCTCATCAGCACCCCCCCTATCAATGCCAGTACCACCAGCATAGCCAGGCTTCGGGTCAGACCGGCAGTGATAATGAGCCCCATGATCGTAATCACTTTGACCCTGGGATCAATTGACTGCAAAAGTCCATGCTGTTGGGCGAAATATTCGCTGGTTCGGTCTTCCACCAGTGCCAACCGTATATTATTAATGGTCTTTCTTATAAAGCTTAACTGCTTACTTTTTTTAGTAGTTACGGTCTGTGCCGGCTGAATTTTCATCCAGTTCGGCAGTTCAGGCCTGTTTAATTTGTTTCTTTCCAAAATATCACAACTTTATTCTTTCACTAATCGGTATAAACATGCAATAACGAGCACCACCAGTGCAACGCCCACGACCGCTGAAAGGACATAACCCGCCGCCGACTGAATGAAATTTGCTGATAACCCAGGCACACCATAATCCGGCATGGGCGCCTGTTTCCAGAAGTCGGCTAGTCTTTCCAGACCCGGCGGAATAAAACCGACTTCATCCATTAGCTGGTCAACACCCCATTCACCGAAAGCAGTCCCCGTGGCTAGAAGTCCCAAAGGGCTTAGAATGATCATGGCCAGAATACCCAGCCATAGCTTTTTATACTTTTGAAACATACCACCAATCTCCTTAACTCTCAATTACTAAGCCGCGCGAGGCTGTCGAAGCAGATCCGGATAATTGTTGGCAATAAAATGCAGACCGATCGCGGTGGCTATGGCCTCAACCGGCCCAGCAATAATAAGATGTTCGCTCATCATAGTCGCTACTGCTACTTTTATAGGATACATGAAATACAGTGGCATACCTTCCGCCGTTCTGAACAAATGGTACTGAGATCCGAATTCAACTGCCGTAATAAACGCCGCACAATTTAATCCAACATACCCTGCCACCGCGGCGGCGATAAGCGCCCGTTTAGATGATGGGGCAGCTTGGCCGCAAATAGCCCTGTAGACATAATAACCGATAAAAGGCATAACAAAAGCCATATTGAAACAATTAGCTCCGATCGCCATGATCCCCCCATCGCCAAAAACAAGCGCCTGTATGATCAAGGCCACGGATACACCTATAGTAGCCGCCCATGGCCCCAGCAATATAGCCAGCAAGACCGCCCCCACGGCATGAGCTGAACTTCCCCCCGGAATTGGCAGATTGAACATCATTATTATAAAGCTGAAAGCCGCACCAATAGCCAAAATCGGAACATCCCTTTTTTTAAGTTTTTCCCGGACTTTTTTTACCACTATTCCCCAAATAGGTACCATTACTGCTGTCATGGCAACTGCCGTTTGCGGACTCAAATACCCGTCTGGTATATGCATCCTGACACCTCCAATAAAGTATCTCCTTGGAATCTTGCCTTCGTCTTCACCAATATGATAACCTAGCTACCGGATCGTGCACCCCGTAATGGACTTTAACCGCCCTGCTGTCATCCATGTTCGAGCATGTGCATTGTTAGGCGGGGGCCATTATAATGGCCCCGCCTAGAAGCAAGGGGAGAAGCAAGGGGACGGTTCTTTTGCTTCCTATGATTTAAAGATAAGGTTAGGGGATATGCCAAGAATTCTAGCGGCTTGTCGTTGTG
>DHSK01000076.1 GCA_002408445.1 Syntrophomonas sp. UBA5288 | reverse complement strand
TTCAAATGGTCAAGCGTTGAGTTACCGCGGGGACATTGTGCGCCCTGATTGAAAGGATGATCAGGATCACCGACTACTTTGGTCGCAACCCCGTCCTCTACGTACACCAGCTTGCCACAATTCATATGGCAAAAATGGCATGCCGCTTTCCTGATTTCGGTCATTAAGCAAACTCCTTTCGTAATGATCACAATTTCTTAATAAAAAAGTTAGAAAAAGCATTTACAAATGTATATTGCAAAAATTATGCCAATAGCGTGAATAACTAAAGTCCCGTATTTCAGGGCTTTATTTAAGTTGCAAATTCCCGCCTGTATATCAATTTGCAAAATTGTTTCTTATAATGGGACTCGTTAAGTCTCATATTGTGATATTTAGCCGCGTATTTTATGGATTTAAATATTAGCAAAAAAATAAAGGACAGTTTTGCTACTGTCCTTTATTAAATCCTTCAAGTGGCTTATAGTTTTATTTTAGCTGTGCTGGGTTTGTAATTGGATTGCCCTTTCGGGACATTGGCCTACACAGGTATAACAGGCGCTGCAGCTTGCCGCATTAACAACCGATAATTTTCTAATTTCCTTTTCCTGAGTCAGTTCAAAAACACTGGCAGGACAAAAAGCCTCACACAGACCGCAAACGGTGCATTTATTTTCATCTACCCGCACCTCCACCTTGATCTTATCTTCCCTGCCGGGCTGGGCCGGGCTGTCAATGACCGGCGGAAGGTAGATTTTTCTTCTTTCTTCCGGTATGCTTTTTTTAGCCAATTTCTGAAGGGCTTCGGCCATAATCGGGAGCTGGTCGAATGGGATGGAGACATATTGTTCAAAATCATCAATCTCACTGGAAGCTCGTCCGCCGTAACAGCCGAAAGATACATTCATCTCGCCGCTGGTCATAACGTGGACCGTCAAATCGGCACAGGTTGAGTTGTAACCGGAAGTATGAAAAACCTGTCTGTCACCGGTGGCATAAGTCTTGGCGCAGCACATCCACATGGCTTGTTCCGGCCATAGGGTAAAAATAACCACATCCGGTTTGAAGTTAGCTTTTTCCAATGGTGCGGCAAGGGTGGCCGAATACGTCCCGGGTGTAAATTCAGGCCTGGTGGAGATCATCTTTTGCGCAATTTTGAGATTGGGCAATTTTTTAAAGAGCAGATATAAATCACCCGATTTTAGCTTCCCGGACATTTCCGCCAATCCCAATATGCCTGACCCGTCGGGACAGGCATGTTTTTGAACCGGCATATAGATGCAGTTTCCCCGCCGGGCGGCGATAATTGACTGGCAATACCTTAAAGGAACGGACGGCTCCATCATGCCCGCAGGTATTTCTTCACCTGGTCTCATTAAACGCACCGCCACCGGAGACCATCTTAAATTCAAGGTTTGCTGGTATATTGCAGATAATTCAGCATTATTCATTATTGTTAATCCTCCTCCGGCCCATCCATGATTTTCGACCAGTTTTCGGCCCCGTCAGGTCCGGTAAACATCTCATTGGCTTTATTCTTCAGATCGCCATAATCTTCATCACAACCCAGCAAAAGATTAAGTGCATGCCTGACCTTCATTCCAGGGGATTTCCGGCTAAAATTAAGAACACAGCTAAGACAATAAGCAACCAGGGTATCAGCTTCGGTTTTCTCTGCTTCTTTCAGTCTCTTATTGACCAGTTGCTCGGCAAAATCAAGCTGAAAGTGGCTCAATTGTCCCCCACTCCCACAGCAAATACTTCGTTTGCTCCGGTTGGCCATTTCGACTACCTGGCAACCAATGCTTTCAAGCGCCTGTCTTACTTGCATACCAAAAATACCTTCAAAACGATCGGGACAAGAATCATGTATGGTACACCTGACCCCGGGCAGATGGTTAGTAAAGCCCTGTTTTTCAAGGGCTTCGTAAACGGTTATTATCTTAATATCGTGGCCGGCCATAATTTGCTTTAACTCGTAATAGCAGTTTGGACAGGCTGCTACCAGGCATTTGATGCCTGAACTGATTATTTTATTTCTTACCTTCTCCCGGCTTTTATTACCCCGGGCGGGAAGTCCTATCTGATAAAGGGGTTTACCGCAGCACTCTGTAAAGAAAACAGGCCCTGGCTGTTCTTTAGATAATATTTGGTAGACCTTCCGGGTTAACTGCGGAGAATAGGTCATAAGTGTACATCCCGGGAAGAATCCAATTTCCGCCGGTGACGATAAATTCAAGTCGTCATAATTGATACCGTAATATTCCCGGTAAAAACTATTTACGGTAACTTGCCGATCGGGTAAAAGATAACGGTAATCATCAATCTCAATCTCTCTATCCGCCACAGCCTGAATCCGTTTCTGCTTAAACATTTGCTCCGGGTTTAAGTTTAATGGGCAAACAGCTTCACACCTATAACAAAGTGAACAGGCAAAAGCTTCATACAGGCTGGCTCCCCGGGCTGCAATTACAGCCGGACTCTCATCTATCTCGGTCAGTATCGGACAGCCCTTGCTGCAAGCACCACAGTCAGTGCAGTTTTCGATAATTTCATTAATAAAAGTTTCCTGCTCGTTTTTCATATAATATTTCTCCTTGCGTTCCCCTTACAGACCGTTTGAAAGAAGAAGTAATCCATATTGGGCTGCTAATCCGTGCTTAATTGCTCTGTTCCGGCATCATCCCGGTGGGGAACACTGGTCGAAGTTTCGATTCCCATTTCATTTAATAAGTTCAAGGTTCTTTTAGCCGGTTTAATTCGTTTATCATAGCGAGCCGCCAAAGACAACGCTTTTAATTCCGGCACCATGGAGGCCATATCGACGGGAATATCCACATCAGGTACATTTTGAATCAAGCCGAATGGTATTTGTTCATCAATAGCTTTCTGCACCAATGCATCCAAAGCCGTTACTCCATCCTGGTTATAAAAAACTCCCGTAAAATCAAGGGGAGTCGTGCAGGTAAAACCTACGATAGAGAAACCGCCTTCCTGGCAGGACCCTTCAACAATCCCGGCTCCCAGGTAGATATTACTAAGACCGCATTTTTGGGAGGCTTTCAAACCTGCGGGGCTCATGGCTATGTTTTCCAGCTTATCAAAAGCCTCTTGCAGATAAAACGGCTGCAGGGCCGGAAGGTCTCCTCCCACCAGGAGCAAGGCATCTGCCAGTCGCTCTTCGCTGCCGTTTTTTAATATGAAATCAGCCGCATATTGCATACATTGATCAAATGTACCGCCTTCGTCCTTAAATATGCCTTTAAGGGATGCCGGGTGGGCCAGACCGGTCAGCAACTTATCGAGGTATTCCCTATCACCGCTGTGGTTGTGACAAATCCAGACATCACCGCTGTCACTGGCGATACAGGCGTCAATAACATCCAGTAAAAAAGCTTCATAAAAATCCTTCGCTTCTTCGGGAGTCAAAATGCCTCCTTTCTCGGTCGTAAGCCTGGTTTTTATGTCACCCACTTTGGGTACCTTGGTAAAAATAATAATAGCTTTTTTCACTTTTATATTTCCTCCCATTTTTTGCAGATGCTATATCATATCAACTAAAATATTGGCTGAATATAAGCTAAGCTCTGGGAAAACTCTTTATATACTTGATTACTTCTCCGGCAACTCCTGCAGCATCATCAATGTGGTAACAGGGTACGCCGATATTCCATTCTATATCGCTGGCTAAAGCTATAAGCCGGTCAGGCTCGCAAAGCAAAGTCTGGCCCACCGCAGATCTGAATACTTCTATGGCTGGTTTGCCGCTTAATTTGAAACCTTCGGTCAGTATTAAATCTACCTCTGAAATCATGTTTATTACATCATCAAGCTGCTTTTCCTCAAGTACTTTTTCGATAACAGCAACTTTGGCCGGTGAGGAGATGGCTACGATATCTGCTCCTGCCTGAGCCATCCTCCAGGTATCTTTACCGGGTATATCTATATCAAACTGATGGGCATCGTGTTTAATCACTGCAATCCGATAATTTTCCGCCTTTAATCGAGCTATGACTTTTTCCAGCAAGGTGGTTTTTCCAGAACCAGATTTGGCAACGAAAGAAATAACCGGGGTATTTTCATTACTCATATTTCATCAAACTCCTAGATTATTTTTGGATATGATCCTGGCCCTTGACTGCTAATCAGCCTCCCTTCTTCTTTGTTTACAGAAAGTCTGATAATCTTCCGGTGTATTCAGATTGTAAAATAAATCTTTCGCCATCCCTAGCCGGGACAATTCATTCTCACTTATTTCCAAAACTTTAACCTGCGGATAAAACCGGGAAATTTTTCTTATATCGGCCTGCAGGCAGTCCGCAATAGGTTTTATACAGTTCCGGGAATAAACCGCACATAACGGTTCCCAGCGATTTTTTATCATAGGGACTACTACATCATAGCCGGCGCTACGGTCCAGCAGGTATTGTGCCAGTTCGGCCTTAAACAATGGCATATCGGCAGCTACAATAAAAGCATGGGAATTTTGAGCTGCCAGCAGGCCGGCATGCATGCCGGCCATAGGTCCCATGCCGGAATATATATCTGGCACTTCCAACGTATCAGGTATTCTATATTTAGCGGTATGGTTGCTGGCGATTATTATTTGTGCAGCAACTTTACGCATTTCTTTGATCATATGTCCTATCATGGTTTCCTTATTATGGCTCATCATGGTCTTGTCCCGCCCCATACGAGAACTTAATCCTCCGGCCAAAATAATTCCGCTAGCCTGCAAAATAGCTGCCTCCCTGAATCATTTTATGAATAAGGGCATTACATCGACAAAATATGTATTTTAAAAAAACATATTATTACCTTATTTTTATATGCAATAAACATGCCAGTTAATATGAAGAAACAAATGCCTTAAATAAGGGGTTTATCCGTTCCACGGTTTTGAATGGCGTTCCAAAAATGAGACAAGAGTACCCATTTTGAAAAACCTTTTAACGACTTATACATACCCGCTGTCCGCCCTGATCATATATAGTTTTATTGCTGCCTTCCAGTACCGCCTGCCACAAGGCTTGATCATCTACCACCATCATCCCGGCTATAGTATCAACGCCATGAGCAAAAAGGCAAAATGACATGGGAACACTGGGGCCAATCAGGATGATTCTGGCATTTTTTGATAATTCAATCATTCGGGGCAATGTTTTATTGATTATAGAGGTGCCGGTTATATAAACTACATCCTGCTCAGGCAGAACGTATTCACAGGCAGATTCCGGGTAATCACCAGACCGCGGGTCTTTGTCAATTATAGTAAGCCGGCATATTTCTTTTAGAGCTTCTATTTTAGGAAAGTGGCCTACCACTGCCACCTTTTTACCGATAATATCCTTTATATAACGCGTAAAAGCGTTTAAATCCTCCGGTTGCAAATCTTCCTGATCATCACCGTCGGGATCTGAAATATTCATAATGTTAGCCTTATTATTAAATACCGAATTGATGGCCGCCAGACCTAATGAAGCATCGATCATATTCCATGATTTAATATATTTCGCCAGTTCCCTAAGAGGCATACCGATTATATTTTCCAGTTTTGCTCCCGGCTGTCCGTTTCTAACGGTTTTTGCCAAGCCTACACCTTTTTCTGAGCGGACCAGAATCCAGTGCATACCAAGCATATATTCTTTTACCGTTAAATCCTCAGGTATTGCATCAATTAGTTGATCATAAATTTCCCACATTTTACTCACTCCTATAAAGCCTTCAATTTTAGAATGGGCTTGTTGGTGCGTCATATTATTTAAGTCCACAATAGTAACATCGGGTCTCTGGCGTATAGCATTAAGAAACTCATTATTTTCCTGTTTTAAAACACCTATTACAGGCTGCTCGCTATCCAGCGCCTCAAAAACCGTTTTTCTGAATTTTGGTGCTATTACTTCAATACGACCTAGTTCATCCATTAAAATAAAGGACCTTTTTTCCGCTAGGGATTTTTTTATAATAGAAACCCCTTTGTCTTCAAAAACCTCCGGGTGCCAGCTCAGGTTATCTCCAATATAGCCAATGGTATCTGCCTCATTATGGATTTGATCAGTTTCTATGTCGGGAACATACGATTCAGTGGATGCATCCATCATGCGAAAAGCTCTGGTTTGACCATTTACCAGTTGCCGTTGAATAAAGTAGCCGCTTACAGATATGCCGGTTTGAGCAATGATGCTGCTTAGTAAGGTTGATTTGCCAAATCTCATTGGCCCGGTCAGGAATAGATTGGCTGGCATAATTTCGAACCTCCTTTAAGGTTTTAGTGGAATAACCGGTTAGATTGGTGCAAACTCCTCCGGGGCAATTTGTCCATATGTAGTTGGAAGAGTTTGATTCACAATGTACCTCCTTAGATATATTTTAAATGATTCGCTTTAATTTTGAACTGGTTTGAAGAAAATTAAGGAGGGCAGCCTGTGGTTAATGAAGAATCAATCAACCACAGGCAAAAACGTATGGAGTATATTTTAGTGGAGAGAACTTCCGAGAAGGTTCTTAGCATCTGCATCAGTTATATCAATATGATAGAACAGTTTGTAAAACTGCTTGGTTTCCTGTACCATATCTACTTTATAATAATCAGGATAAAGTGTCGCCGTGAGCCATTTCAGACCCAGGAAACGACTGATGGAGGGCGGACGATCAAACCAGTTGAAAGGATAGTTGGGAATCTCGTACACTTTACCATTTTTAACAGCGTTAATATTCTTCCAGTCAGGACTGCTGAGAATGATATTATATCCTCCACCGCGATCGGCACCCCAGGATAGAATAACATCCGGGTTCCAGCTTAAGACCTGTTCCAAAGAAACGTTGCTCATTCCGCCTCCGCCATTATTAGGACATTCAGCAACATTGGTAATATTCAAAATATCAAGTAATTGTGCATGGCTGGAACCTTTTGGTTCTGTGGCCAGGCCCTTGGGTCCTTCCGCATAGTAAACTTTCACTCTTTGTTCGGCGGGAATATTTTTGGTTGCTTTTAGAACCTCTGCCATAGTCTTGTTGCAATAGGCACTGATTTCCTTGGCCTTGTCTTCACTTTCCAGAATCTTGCCCATAAAAGTCAGTGCTTTTTCAGTATTTTCGGTATCTCCATCAACCACTACCACGGGAATATTCAATTGCTGTTGCAGTTTATCGGATTGGCTTATAGTCTGATCATTAATGGGATCAGGCCCGACATTGAAAATAAGGTCAGGTTTGGCTTTAACCAATTCTTCCGTATTAATCTTGGCATTCATCTGCATCCCGCCGAGATAAGGCAAATCCCTGTATTTAGCCAGAATGTACTTTTTCTCATTGTCGGATAACTGCATGGTCCAGCCTGCCATTTTGTCAGGTGCCAGAACATAAACCATGATCTGTCCAATTGGGCTGGTATAATAAACTTTTTTGACGTTGGTGGGGATAGTTACTTTCCTTCCGGCCTGGTCGGTAATGGTTTGTTCTTTAGGTTGTACCGCTGTTTGGTTAGTCTGCGCCGTGTCATTTTTTGTTCCGCAGCCGACCAGGGAAGACATCATCATTAATAATACTGCGATAACGCTGATTGCTTGAAATTTCTTAAATTTGTTCATATCCTCTCTCTCCTTTATAATATTTTTGGGATCACTTAGGCGCCTAACTGGACTTTTTCCTGCACTGCCGGAATGGGAATACAGACCCTGATAACTCTTTCGTCAGCCAGCCTGATCCGGTCTATTTTGACCTCGGTATTATAAATAGCCTGCATGGATTCTTCTACGATGGTTTCTTCCGGTGTTCCTGTTTTTAGAAGATATCCGTCCTTAATCATTACCACTTTGCCGGCACAATACAGAGCATGGTCAGGATCATGGGTTACCATTAAAATGCTCATTCCTTTATGGGAAAGACGGCGCATCTGTTCCAACACAATATGCTGATTGCCAAAGTCGAGACTGGAGGTTGGTTCGTCCATTACCAGAATCCGGGGGCGCTGGGTCAAGGCCCGGGCTATAATAACCAACTGCCTTTCTCCACCGCTGATCTGGGTATATTTCTTATCCTTTAAATGACTGATGTTTAATTCTGCCAAGGATTCCATAGCAATCTTCTCATCATTTTCGGCCGGCAGGGACAACCGGGATAAATGCGGTGTTCTCCCCATTAATACCACATCCTTGACTTTGAAAGGAAAAGGAGGTGTATGCGCCTGGGGAATGTATCCCATTTCTTTGGCCAGTGCTATTGCGGACAGATGGTGTATATTTTGCTCCCCCAGGAAAACCCCTCCGGAAGATGGAGAAATCAGCCCCAGTATGCTTTTAAGCAGGGTTGTTTTTCCTGAGCCGTTCGGCCCCAGTATACATACAAACTCACCGTCCTCCACCTTAAAAGAAACGTTATGAATAATTTCTTTAGTTCCATACCCACAGCTAACATTCCTGACCTCCAGCACTATTTCCACCCCTTTACATTATTTTTGAAAATGATAATGAAAAATGGCACTCCCAACAGGGAGGTAAGGATCCCCAGCGGAACTTCTACCGATCCCAGGCAACGGGCCAGGTCGTCTACCAGCAATAGATAACTTGCTCCTAATACAGCGGTAACGGTTAAAAGCGTGCGATAGTCAGGACCAGATACGGCCCGGGCCAGGTGCGGAATAACCAGGCCTATCCATCCGATCATGCCGCAGATCGAGACCGCCGAAGCGCTAAGTAAGGTAGAGCCGATTATCACAATAAACCGTACTCTTTTAGTATTGATGCCTAAAGATCTGGCCTCTTCTTCCCCAAAGGCCAGCACATTAAGCTTCCACCGAACCAAAAACAACATTATAAAACCAATTGACATCGGGATAAGAATGCTTAAGGCATCTCTTTTATCTACCGAGGACAAGCTTCCCATCAGCCAGAAGGTTATTTCCGGCAGCTTTTCATTGGCATCGGCCAGATATTTAATCGCCGCTGTTCCTGATGAAAAAAGGGTACTGATTAAAATACCACCTAAAACCAGGCCCAAAATTGGCTCATAATCCATTTTGGCATTAATCAAACAAGCCAGAAGCACCGCGATTAATCCAAAAATAAAAGCAGTTGCCTGAATAACATAAACCGAGGACGAGAAGAAAATAGCCAAACATGCGCCAAATCCGGCACCAGCCGAAGCCCCCAGGATATCAGGAGAGACCAGCGGGTTTTTAAACATCCCCTGGTAGGCGGCACCGGCACAGGAAAGAGCCGCTCCTACCAGCATGGCAGCAAATATCCGGGGCATTCTGATATTGAAAACCACCGTGTCCAGGTTGCTGGCCCGGGCCGCAGCATCTCCGGCCAAGTGAGCGTAAATAGTATTAACTAGCTGCGATAAAGTAATGGAATAGCGCCCCATGGTAAAAGATAAAATAAAAGCAGCCACCGGCAATAAAATAAGTAACAGTCTCCTGGTTTGGGCCGTCCTGGTTTCAACCGGCTGGACCGTTGCGTTTTCTTCAGTTAGCGCTGTATGCATACCATTTGCCCGCCATGCCTGAAGATATTCATTTTAAGACCTAGTTTAACGGTTTCCCAGACTTGCTCTGCATTTACCAGAACCGTACTCGCGATAGTATCTGCTCCATATTTAAAGAGTATTGGAGAAATGGGAACACTGGGTCCCACCAGAATAATCCTGGCATTCCTGGACAAGCTTATAAGCCTGGGCATGGTTTTGTTAATGAAAGCAGTTCCCGTTATGAATACGACATCCTGTTCCGGCAGAATATACTCACAGGCCGGGTCGGGATAATCATCGGCCTGCGGTAATCTTTCCAGTATAGACAGCCGGCAGATACTATTCATTGCTTCCAGGTTCGGGAAATGCCCGATTACTGCCACTTTTTTTCCTTGTATTTCCGGCATAAACTGGACAAATCCATTGGTTTCCTCAGGATTCTCCGTTGTAACAAAAGGCTGGCCGGTAATCGCCGTAACATTACCGGGAATGTTAAATGCTGCGTTCATGGCCGCCTGCCCCAGGGAGGCTTCGATCATATTCCATGACTTAATCTGGGCCGCCAATTCTTTTAATGGCATTCCTATTATATCCTGGCCGCCTTTTTCCTCTCTTCCTCCTTTTACCGTCATGGCGGCACCCGTTCCCAGCTGTGAACGAACCAGGGTCCAATGGAGTCCTACCATGCAATCCAGTACCGTCAAATCATCCGGCATGGAATTGATCAGATTATCATAAATGTCCCACATTTTATCCACCACTCTTTATTTTTTTTGGTAATAGGCTCCCTGCGCGCAGGCCTGGCATAATACTTTGCCATCTATCAACAAGTCTCTGCCGTCCATTACATTCTCGCCGCATCCCTCACATTTCACTTTTCGGGATGGCTTGCCGGGAAGATCTTCCGGTTTTAGGTTCACGGTTACCGGCTCTAATTTAAATAGCTCTTCATCAGGAATTGAACTCCAGAATGCAACCACATCTGCTTCCTCCGGCATATTATGTTTAGCAACGGTAACAATTCTTACGCCCTCGTTAGTATTCATATCTACAAAAGTTGCGGCCATTTTGCCATAGTCAAACCACTTCAGCCTTCTCTTACCCAGAGAGCATCCGGTAACTGAAGAGACTGCATCGGCAATACAGCGATCCGCTTCAACAAATACTATAAAATCTTTATTTTCAGCGGGATCGGCAATACCCAAATATTTTAAGCCCAGCCGTGCAATACGAACCCCGAAGACAATACCGGTACAAATATGTCCATGAAAAGCATGGGCTTTTTCCAGATCTGATTTGAAATAGTCGTTCAATGCTTTCTCACTCCTTTAGTCCGATTTGTTTTTTTCACTGCTTACATTAAATGTTCGCCCGTATTTTACGGCTTGAATTTCCGCCATTATTGCCAGCGCGATTTCCGCGGTTTTTTTGCCCCCCAGATTGAGCCCAATGGGCGAATGAACCTTAGCAATCAATTCTTCCGCAATTCCCAGCGCTCTTAAGTTATCAAAGACAACCGCGATTTTGCGACTGTTGCTTAACATCCCGATATAAGCGGCCGGGAAAGCAATGACTTTCTGTAATATAGCTTCATCAAATTCATGATGATGAGTTGCAATAACAATGGAAACATCTTCAGTAATATAATAGGAAGCTATATTTTTAACAATATCTCCTAAAATGAGCTCATGGGCTTCCGGGAACCGTTCCCGGGTCAGCATTTCCGCCCGGTTATCAAAAATGGTAACATTATAACCCAGAAGACGGGCAAATTGATAAACGTAATGCGCCACACTTCCGGCACCTGCGATAAGTAAACGGTCATGTTTGACGAGTGCGGTGGTAAAAATCTCCGTGCTGCTTTTTTCCAAAGTGATACAGGCCTTGCGGCTGAGTCCCCGGTTCAGACAGGTTTTAGCTTCCCGGGCAGCTTTTTCGTCCAGAAGATCATTCCCCAAACTGCCCCACAGGATCGCTCCATCCCGGTCGACAACCATCATTAACCCGTTGCTGCAGCAATCTGACGATATTACCGTGACCAGTACTACTTCTTGATCAGCTTCTTGTTTTTCCGCTAAAAGACGCATGAGATTTAGCTCCAATTTGATCCACCTCTTTTACTTAAAACTTAAAAAAAATTATCATTTATCACATCCTTTGCTAAAAAAATGTTGCTGTATTACCTTAAGGAGATATACAGCAACATTTTTTAACATTGATCTGTTCTCCTTTCCATACCGGGAGGCTGTAAGATTTCTCTGACAACCCTGTGGGTTTATACCCAGGCTGCGTTACCATAGCTTAAGCCGTAGGTGTACGCGCTCGGAGATTATTCAATTGTCCATGACGCAAGAATACATAACCATAATTATTAAATTTTACCAAGGCTATATTGATTTTAACATACTTATTGTTATGTTTTCTGCAGTTATGTATATTCACGTCGATATATTTAGGCAGTTGTTTATTAAAATCGTATTTTGCATCATGCTCATAGTCATGTTTTATTTGTTATTGTCATGTCTCTAGGTGTTATGTCTACTTAGAATGCAATAACCATGCCAGGTAGGGCATGGTTATAAAAACCGGTATTATCGGGTTATTATCAATTGGGTACGGTTTCGTTTATTCCAATTTAAGAAAATTGGTTTCAAATTGAGACAAAAAAATCCCTGACCCATTAGAAAGTCAGGGATCTTTTTTAAAAAATTTTTTAAATCCGGGCTACCAATTGTCCGCATTCACTCAGTTCATAGCCGCCCAGACCTTCGACTTCGTCTTTAAACGACCTGGAAGAAAGAATAGTGAGAAGCATCTGAACAACAGGCTTATTTAAGTCTTCTTCTTTTATAACCAATTCATATCTTTCCTGCTGCATAGGGATAAATTCGATTCCTTCCACCTGCATGGCTGCTTTCTGATTACCCAGCCCCACATCGCCCAACTCTCTGGCAACTGCAATGGCGACAGCGGTATGAGAATTCTCCACATTATAATAACCATTTATGTCCAGGCTGCTAAGGCCGAGCTTGCGCAGCTTTTCATCCAACAGAACCCGGGTTCCGGAACCTGGTTCGCGATTGACAAACTTAATATCGGAACGGGTTAAATCCTCCCATTGCTTAATTTTAAGCGGATTACCCTCTTTAACATAGAAGCCTTGCATTCGCTTGGCCAGGTGGACGACAACGGTTGGAATACCCGGCAACAGTCTTCTGACATAGGGAATATTGTAGGTATCCGTATCCGAATCCCATAAATGTGCGCTGGCAATATCGGCTTTGCCTTCATAGACTGCGTTAAGTCCGGGAAAACTGCCCACATGCTTGCGATAGACCCTTATCCCATCCGGATTATTTTCCAGGTTATAGCTTAATATATCCAGCAGGATATCCTGTCCGCAGATCACCAATCCCGGGTTATTAATAGCTTTAACTTCATTTCCTTTATTTATTGCTGGAGCAAGCTGCAGGGTTGGAAAGCCTTTATTGGTCAAAGGCGTTTGTTCCCTGCTTCGTTCCTTATAAGCCTCGACATCTTTCATTTCAATTCTATATTTTCGGCCAATACGGTAAGCAGCGAGATCGCCCCGTTTAATCAATTCATAAACCGTATTTTTTTTGATTTTTAATATCTCTGCTACCTCTTCCGGCGTCAGGGAGTATTCACCTTTCATATTTTTCCGCCTCCTTTTGACAAATATCAAATATTATTTTATCATAAACACTGGATAATTGTTGTTCTGTCTTATCTTGTCTTGTTTCTTAACTCCCAATTTATGTTGTATAAAATATTTTACAGTATCCTTTTTAAGGGAAAAAGGTAAATAAAAATGCCTTAAATTATCGGTAATTATTTTGGTATTCAGGGAGGAATAAGAATGAAAAAATATTTTCTTGTTGGGGTATTGTTACTAGCAGTTTTATTAGCCGGTTGTACCAAAAAGGAAGCCCAAACCACCACACCGCCTACCGTCCAATTAAATGTTGCCGCGGCCGCCAGTCTCAAGGATGCAGCCAATGAATTGGAAGCCATTTATACCAAAAAACATCCGGAAGTTAAAATTTATTATAATCTGGCTGCCTCCGGCACTTTGCAGCATCAAATCGAACAAGGTGCGCCGACCGATTTGTTTATTTCCGCCGGAGTCAAACAGATGGATGCACTGGCCCAGGAAAATCTCATCGTAGCAGACAGCCGCCAAAATTTGCTGGGTAACCAACTCGTCCTGATCGCAGGCAAAAACAGCACTCTTAAAGATTTTAACGGTCTCACTGATCAGACTATTAATAAGGTCAGTATTGGTACACCGGAAACAGTGCCGGCCGGCAAATATGCTCAGGATACCCTTACTTCCTTGAAGCTCTATAACCAGATACAATCGAAACTGGTACTGGCCAAAGATGTAAGACAGGTCCTGACCTATGTTCAAACCGAAAATGTTGATGCCGGACTGGTTTATCGGTCTGATACTTATAATGTTAACGATATCAAAATTATAGCCACTGCTCCGGAAAATTCCCATAAACCGATTGTCTATCCTATGGCCATCATAAAAGCCAGTAAGAATCAATCCGCTGCCCGGGATTTTGCCAATTTCCTGGCCAGTCCTGAAGCTGCTCAAATCTTCAGCAAATACCAATTTGAACCTTTACAAAAATAGATTCAGCCTGGCCGTCGGAGCCTAAATACTGAAAAGATGAACTAAATACTTTAAGCTTCCCATTTCCTTTTTAAGATTGCGGTTAAGTTCTTTATAAAAATCAATGAACAGCTCCCATTCATCCTCCGAAATGTTTTGGCAGCCGTAAAGTATTTTCGTGTATATTTGGGTCAGACTCAGAAAATTGGCGTCACCGACCGCATAAGGCTCCAGTTTAGTCTGCAAACCATAAGCATATTCAAGCAAAGTATGGCCGTCAGGCCGTCCGCATCCCGTTTTTCTGATTTTCTTTAAAAAGTAGTTGTAAAGCTCTAGGGCCGAGTCTTCTTTTGACTGCTGAAGCAGATCCCGGTACCATCTTTTCCGCCCTAAGAGCTTTATAACCATGGCCAGGGCAAGAAACGCTATAACGGAGACTGCGGCCATCCATATAAAATTCGAAGGCAATGGAAAGGTAACCTTCTTGGTAGTCATGGGGTTTTGGCCTTGAACGATCTTTCCTTCCTTTTCGGGTTCATTATGGTTTTTGCTTTGGTTCTCCTTCTGCACTTCCCTTACCATTTCATTGGCAGGTATTACCGTTACGGACGAAATGCCCGCCTTTCTTACAATATCCATAGACATGAGTTGGGCCGTCAGCTTCACTTGATCGGTCGGAGGTGACATGGGCTTTACCAGGCCATAGTACACTCCGCCGGCTAACATCAATGCTGCCAGGCTAATAATGAGCGACTGAACAAAATAACGGCTGAAAGCGGCTTGGACTTTATCTGAATGCCTAAATGAAATACAATAGATCCGGTACAAAAGCAGAACAAACGCTCCAAAAACAAAGGCCAGGTATCCCCCCTGGCAGACCGGAAACTGTAAGAAATCGAAAGCGGCGGTCATTATGGTTCCCGCCAGGAACAAAATAATAATTCCGGCCCTGCTTCGGGCCGCCCAAAAAACCAACACAGATGTGGAAATAACAATTATCCAGAATAAGAGCGGATTTTGGTCTATGGTCTTCGACGCAGTGAAGACGCCCATTTTCTGTAGAATAATGATGGCTGCAATCAGTGCGGCAGCTTCTGCTATAAATGAAATTACAAGCAGTATCCGTTTATAATAGGCAGCGAACAGCAGAACCATAACCGCCGTAACCATACCGGCAACTGCCCATAGATGGCCTGACCATGGATCTGTCATCTCATATCCGGCAAATACATTTAAAGCAAGGCCTGTCCCAATTAAAATACATAATATGAAGTCCCCCAAATATTCCCCAATATATTTTTTCATATCCGCAGCCTCCTGCCTCCTTTGCTGTTAAGATGCTGCTTCGGCTTTTACCAAATGATATAGAACATTGTAGTCATCCAGCACCTGGAGCGGAGCTTTCAGATCCTCAAGCGCCCGGAGATTTACATCAGGCCTGATTATGTAATACAACATAGGATTTCTCTGTTGTTGTTTGATGTTTATCAGTTCCTGGATCAGATGATTCGTTATTTGGGAGGTGCAAAGAATAATATTGGCGCTCCGGTTTCCTAAACGGCCTTCTTTGGCAAGGATGCTGGCACCGTCAGGTATATCGGCCGGGGAATCAGTCTCAGCACCAGGCAGTAGCCGCACCAGATTTTCAAAATCGGGCCGGCCTTTCGGAAATACCCGGGCCAGCTCACGGTTCTTCCCCACGAAAAGCAGTGAATACTCAATATCCCGGTTCATAGCCTGCTTAATTAAGGACAGCCCGGTTTCAACAATGCAATCGTAGATTCCGGGCAGCTTATCGGGCTCGATCCCACTGATCAACAGATCGATGACCACCGCCAGATCATTCCTGGTACCGGTCTCGGTAATCTTAGTCATATAATTATTGGAATGAGCCGAGAGTTTCCAGTGTATGCGTTTAATGGAATCACCCAGGGCATATTCCCGCACACCGGTGTAATCGAATCCGTCGCTTACCGTACTCTGCGTACTATGGCTTTCCGCCAGCATGCTATCCTTAAATTCAATCTTCTCCGACGCTAATGTCTTGGGCATTACTGTTACGGTAAACTCTCTGCTTCCTGTGATTGTGGTACTGAAAATCCCCAGCAGGTCATATATTTGGAGCATTTTCAAGCCTGCCGTATATATTCCAATATGATTCATTTGAATGGCCAGGGAGAATTCCGCTTCGCCCCGGGCCGGCATGGTAAAAGGAGCCGGTAAAACAGAATCATAGCCGCCGAAAAAATCTGACACATACAGATTGGCGCGGGCTTTGGGACAAATCAAAAAAGACCGGTTCACAATTTTCAGAATGATGTTTACCTTTTCACCTCTTGGGCATACGGTATCGGCATTCCTGGCCTCAAAACGTATGCAGCCCCGCATAATCAGAAGATACAAACCCGATAACAGCAGCAAAGACAGGAGTCCCAGGAAGGGCAGATACCCGTAAACGCTGTTTATGTATCGGGCCGGAAAAAGGGATACCAACAGCAGACTGAATATTATGACAATTTTAAGGATAAATTTATTAACTGGCGCAGACGGATTTTTCATTATATGACTCCTGCCGGTTGGGTTCTACGGGAACGGCAGTATGCCGGATTATTCCGCTTATGATATCAACCGCCGTTTTCTTCTCGTTTTTGGCTGCATTGGTCCGGATGATCCTGTGCCCCAGCACGTAAGGGGCCAGATATTTTATATCATCAGGAAGTACATAATTTCTTCCGCGGGCCAGGGCGTAAGCCCGGCTGAGCTTATAGAGAGCTATGCTTCCGCGGGGGCTGCTTCCCAATTTAATATCCGGATGGTTTCGGGTTGCTTCCACAATGCTGACGATATAGGACGCCACCAGTTTGGTGCATAAAACCTGCCGGCATATTTGCAGGAGTTCCCTGACATCGTTCCCGGTAACAACGGGGGAAATAGTCTGTTTGGCTGCTTCGCCCTTCATTACAATCTTGATTTCATCCTCGTAAGCAGGATACCCCAGCGAAAGTTTAATCATAAAACGGTCAATTTGCGCTTCCGGCAGCTGATACGTGCCCAGCGCTTCAATTGGATTTTGAGTGGCCAGGACCATATAAGGCTGCTCCATTTTATAGGTATGGGAGTCGACCGTGACCTGGCGTTCCTCCATTATTTCCAGCATCGCCGACTGGGTCTTGGCGGAGGCACGGTTGATTTCATCGGCAAGCACTATATTGCTCATAGCCGCTCCCGGGCGGAATTCAAACTCTCCGCTTTTCTGATTGTAAATGGAGAAACCGGACACATCGGAAGGCATAACATCAGGCGTAAACTGGATACGGTTATACCTGCAGTCGATTGATTTAGCCAGGGCGCGAACCAGGCTGGTTTTGCCCACCCCGGGAATATCCTCGATCAGCACATGTCCGCCGGCAATCAGGCAAAGTACCGTAAGTTCCACAACTTCCCGTTTGCCTGCAATAACCGTTTCAATGTTATCGATGATCGACCGGATCATGCGATGTGAATCAGCCGTCTGCTTGGTGGTGAGCAGTTCATAGTCCAAATTTTTCATATTTTCGTCTAAATAATTTTTCATATTTATTATCTCCAATAAATTTTAGTACAACGACATACCCGCTAGTGGCCCGGCAGATGGCTCTGCATTTTAATCACTTTGCCGGGCGGTAAATTTGTCATTTGACCACCATCCTTCGTATATAGTTCCATCGGCTCCATTATAAGTTCCCTGCCCTTCTCTGACCCCATATTTCCATGCACCGGTATATATACTTCCATCAGCCCAGGTATAAGTTCCCTGGCCATCTTTAACACCGGCTTTCCATGTGCCGGTATATTTATCACCGTTGGCCCAGCTGTAAGTTCCCTGTCCTTCTTTAACGCCGTCTTTCCATTCGCCTTCATATGAACTCCCGCTGGCCCAGGTATATATTCCGTGACCTTGAAACATGTCATCCTGCCATTCACCTTCGTATTTATCGCCATTGGTCCAGGAATATGTTCCCTGGCCTTTGAACAAATCATCTTCCCATTGGCCGGTATATTTATCGCCATCAGCCCACCTATACGTACCCTGGCCGTTAAACAGGCCGTTTTCCATAGCGCCGGTATATTTACTCCGGTCAGTCCTGGATGATTTCCAATGGGGGCTGCCGGTATCCTGGCTAACGGTAGTGACATTAGCTACTGATTCCGGTACTTCCACCGGCTCTCCCTCATCACTTACTATCTGCCCCAGGGCTCCTTCCCCGGATTTGTCACCGGCGCCATACTCACTGTCACCATTGCCCTGCCGGGTTGTGCCGGGCTGAGTATCGGTCCGGCCTATCGCTTGTTGATCAGAATCGGCTTTATCATTCGCATTCTGTTCATTTTTTTCCTGGGCAGCTGCAGTATTTCGCTTATCATGGTTGGGAGGCCGGTCATTATCATTCAAATTGATTTGTTCAGCTTGAGGTACATAGACAATCCGTTTCAGCAATGGACTTTGCCGGCAGCCCGTGCACGATGTTAAAATCAAAGCCAGCAGTATTACTAGCCGTATGATTTGTCCTGTGCCGTTTTTCAAAATACCCCCACCTATACTCCTTGTTTATTTGAGAATTGCCAATCGGGTTAATGATTAAGCAGTAACTTTGCGAATGTCATCCTGAGCAAAGCCGAAGGATCTTAAGATTCTTCGCTAAGGCTCAGAATTATCACGCGATGTCCGCACCACAA
>DHSK01000042.1 GCA_002408445.1 Syntrophomonas sp. UBA5288 | reverse complement strand
ATAGTGCTATGTAACTGCCGGTTATGGATGCAGTCCTGGTTCCGCCGTCAGCCTGGATTACATCACAATCAATCCAGATAGTTCTTTCCCCCAGTACTTCAAAATCCACTACCGCCCGCAATGAGCGTCCGATTAGACGCTGTATTTCCGAAGTCCTGCCGCTGATACGCCCCTTGGTTGCTTCCCGCTGAGACCGGGGTGTAGTAGAGGCCGGCAGCAAAGAATACTCCGCCGTGACCCATCCCGTCCCGCTTCCTTTTAAAAAGGGCGGCACTTTTTCCTCTACTGAAGCACAACAAAGTACCCTGGTATTACCTGCCTCTATCAAAACAGAACCGGCCGCACTTTTAACAAAATCAGGAATAATCCTGATCGCCCGCATTTCGTCCCATAACCTATCCTCTCGCAAAAGAATTCCTCCTTTTAATAACATATTCCCACCATATTTTTGTGCGCCGCAAAGCCTTCAACACATCGGGAGGCAGAACCGTATTCGCTCTTATAACTGCTTCTGCGACCGCTTGGCTCACCTCATTAACATTTGTCCGCAATCAAGTTCACCTTCTATATTTCAATTCTCAGTCCCTCGTGGGCCATTACATAATTTCCGTTATAACTGGCCGATAATTCCTTCTCAACCTGCTGGGGTTCATAACCTTCCCAGAAATGGGTGGCCACCAGCAGCTGCGGCTGAGAAACATGAGCCCAGGCAGCTACATCCCGGGTGCTCATATGGCCCCGCTTGGCCGCAAAGTCCTGTTCCGCTTCTACCATGGTGGTTTCAATCAACAGAATATCAGCCCCGGCCGAAGACTTAACCAGATTCTCATTATAAATAGTATCCCCGCTGTAAAAAAGGCTGGATCGAGGCGACGAAGCTCTTACGGCAAATCCAGGTACCAGATGATGGGCGGAAAAGAACTCCAGGCTTAACTCTCCCGCCTGACCTTTGCCTCCATCCTTTATTTCATGTACCTGCACTTCTTCTTTCCGGGCAAAATAATCGAAAACATGAGTATCTCCGGGCAGAAAGAGCTGCAGCGGGTTTTTCCGGATACCCCGGAACAAAGCACTGCGAACCGCATGGCTTAAAGCATATAAATCCACGAAGTGGTCCGGATGATAATGGCTTATTACTGCCGCATCCAGATCATCAATCCCGGCATACTGGCCCAGTTTGGAACAAACCGAATGTCCGCAATCCAGCAATACCCGGGTTTCATTTTCTTCCAGCAGATATCCCGAACAAGCTTCATCCTGTCGAGGATAGGCTGCCCAGCATCCAATTACAGTTAGTTGCATTGATTTTATCTCCTCTATATGGACCCAGGGATAGCTCCCTTTTCAAAAACATCACCCAGCATCATTCGCCCCACCTCGTAAAACGATTCCGCACTGCCGCTTACCACGAACTCGCGGGTGGGGTCCCGGCTGGCCGCCATCATATTATTTTGCATCATAATAGTTGTCATTTCGTTTACCGTTTCTTCAGCCGGGTCCACCAATTTAACCCCGGTCCCGGTAATGGTTTTAATTATCGGGGCTATAAAGGGATAATGCGTACAGCCCAAAACCAGAGTATCTATCCCCTTATCAAGCATAGGGCTTACATAATCCCGGGCCGCCGAGTGGATTTTCTCACCCTCCAGCACACCGGCCTCAATTAAGGGTACAAAACGGGAGCAGGCACATTGACTGACCTCGGCCCCAGGAAGCAAGGCCTCGATTTCATACTGGTAGGCCTGGCTGTTTACCGTAGCCAGAGTCGCCAGGATGCCAATCCGGCCATTGCGTGTGGTGGCCACCGCTGCCCTGGCTCCGGGCTTGACTACTCCCAACATGGGTAGGTCATATTCTTTTTCAAGAGTAGGCAAAGTTACTGAAGAACTGGTGTTGCAGGCCACGATTATGGCTTTTACCTTACGTTTTATAAAATAGGACATTATCTCACGGGTATAGTAAAACAACTGTTCTCTGGTCTTATTTCCATAAGGGACATGTGCGGTATCACCATAATATATAAAACTTTCTTCCGGCAGTTTATTTATCAAATCACGGACAACCGTCAACCCCCCTACCCCAGAATCAAAAATACCAATTGGGGAATTGTTCAATATAAACACCTCAAATCGCAATTCATTACCTAGCGTATCACTTTTGGCATATTTATTCCATGTTACTATAACCAGATTCTTAATTTTACATTCTAATAACATATCCCGCAAGTAAAAGCAACAGCCGCATAAAAATAGGATTGAGTCTCCCCAATCCTAAACTGCATCTTTTATTTTTCGCACTCTGCGGCTGCGGTTTTCACCAACCGGCATTATTGGTTACTCCGGTCCGCGCAGCGAACCGGTAAGGTATGCCCCCGGCTGGAATATGGCACTACCAGCTATAATCAGGTTCGATGGAACCGGAAAGAGCAAAATGTCCGATGGAATCAACCGGGTCCCCGTTGATCATAAACTTAACCCTTTTTATGGTTGAAAACTGCCCCAGCGTATTGGTAATAGCCCGCACCATTGTCTCCGCCTGATCCTGATTTCCAACCTGCCGGGCCTCTGAACTTAAATCAACTATACATAAGCCATCCGGTTTTAGATTGATATCCTTTAATTGAGTACCTTGCGGTGCAATTGCTTTATTAGCGCTATTTTTCGGACCTTTCAGCAATTCTTCCATAGTCTGGCGCGCTATTCCCTCAACCTTTGGAATAGAACGCTTTTCTGCTGTCAACTTGTTCTCCTCCCCGCTTGCAAAATAGAGCTCAACCCCAATGGTTTCAACCTGAGGGGTACGTTTGGAATAAGGTACCGCATCATCAGATTGGTTTTGGGTGTTTTTGGCGGGGGAAACTTTGAGCAAATCCTTCCAGTCGGTGATTTTAGTATCGGTCTGAGGTGTACAACCTCCGCTTATGAGGCAAATGGCCAGAAGTACTACCGCCAGAATACAAACAAACTTCTTACTCATTTTTAACCCTTCTTTCATTCCAAATCCATGCCATGAGTAGCCCAGGTCGCAAAACCTCAGTATACCCTTACATAAACAGTTTTTATATGCATACGAAAGAAGGACAGGAATTATGACTTGTACCTGGGCAGAAAAAATGAGCGTCTCTTAAGACGCTCGCCATTATGAAGGAGGAGTTATTAAAGCAAACTACGGGTTGCTTAAAATACTTTATAAATTTGGATATAACCTTATCTAATTGTATCTACTTTAATTGAATTATGTCAACATTAAAAATATATATTCGCTTTATGTCGCAGCTAACTGCAGCTATCCAGCATGACCTTTTTCTCATAACGTACTATACTGATCAAATTATCCCGGTTCAGGTCATCTACCAGATACAGGGCTCCTTTAGCCCGATTCACCAATTTCTCCAGATAAATGCGGTTAGATTCCACTCCGATGCAGATAAAACGAATATTGTTTTCTTCAATATAACCGGCAGCAGTCATGGCATCAGCTTTGGCATCCATGCTCCACAATGGTGTATTGGGAATTCCATCCGTAATCATCACCAGAAGCGGATTCCGCACATGGGTATTTTTAATCAGCTTTACCGCCGTCATTATCCCATCGGCCATAGGGGTAAGACCGGCCGGACTTATGGTGCTTAATCCTTTGCTAAGCACTCTCTGGTTGCGGGTAAAAGGCACTACTACGGTACTGCTTCTTTCCTGGAAAGTAACCACACTGACTTTTTCTTTGCCGGTCAGCAGAAGATGTTCAGCCAGATAACAGGCCGCCTGTCTTTTATCACCGGCCATACTCCCGCTGGAATCAATCAGCAAACATACGTCTATAGGTATATAGCTTTTCTTATCGTAGTAATGCAAGTCTTCCTTTTTGATGGAAAATCCCTTATCTCCGCGTAAACGTCCGTTAATCAAAGCCTGCGTAACCGTTTGCGGAACCGCCAGATCACCGGACCAGTTTCGTTCCGGGTCATTAACGGTTTTATTATGGTTGGTAAATTCGACCTGTACCATCTTTTGTTCGATTTTACCCAATTTACGAAAACGACTGCTTCCCCCGCCGGGTGCCCTGCGCATGCTGCGTCGTATTTCAGTCTCCAGTTCACATTTGTGGTTTAAAACATATTCCTTCAGTTTGTTTCCCTTACGGGTAAATATTTTGCCAAATGGGGTATTTTGCATTATCCCCAGCTCTTCCAGCTGTTCCAGATAATGTTCAACATCACCCCATTTTTTCTTCTGCTGTTCTATACCTTTGCGTTTGAAGATATTGGTCGAGTAAGACTCCATGAATTCCTCAATTTCGTCTACTCCTCCAAACTTCTCGGCCAGTTTCAGTATTAATTGATTTACATTTTCTTTGTCCGGCAGAGGTGCCGATGGTTGACCCTTGAAATTCTTCCAGGGTAATTTTATATAACCGGCAAAATTTTCTTCCAGTTGTTTCTGATTTCCGTGAACAATATTGCGCACCCGGGCCAGTTTAACATCTGATGCCAGGACAGCCGCTTCCACCGCTTCAGCTATTACGTAAACCAGGTAGTATTCATCCCGGTTTAACCGGGCGAGAACATGAACATGGTCCCGCCCCTCCTCGCCTTCACTTAATGGTTTAACCACATCCTGAAACAGGTCATAAAGTACTCCCTGACCCTGGTTGCAGGTTATATAAATACGTGAAGCATAATCGATTACCATTTTGAAGCGTTCATCTTCGGCAAACTGCAGCTGCGGATCTTTATCGAGAAAATAATTATCCAGTTTCCAGAATATTACCCGGGCGACATCACGGGGATCTATCTCGCCTTTTTTGTGATAGACATCCAGGTGTACTACCTGATTAACATCTACAAAATCCAAATAAGTTTTACCGGCATCGCGATTGAGCAAAATTTTTATCTGCCCTTTGACCCTTTTTTCCGGCATACGGGCATGCGCCTTGCGGCTTACTACACAACTCTCGCCCAATCTGACCCCCTGGTTTTGTCCAAAATAAAGATTCAGGTAATTACCGACCGATATGGCCTTGTCAACATTGGTATTTTCACCCAACATATGGCAGCCCCCCTTTCTCTAAAATTCGCTGGGGGTTAGTGCTTTCTCGGTGTTGACCAGTTCCCGGCGGCTCATATCCTTTAAAGGACGCGCATTATTCTGGAAATATTCCGGGTCATCATCATCCTTCTTGTTTTTGCGATTCTTAAAACTTAAGATTCCCTCTTTAGTACCTCTGGCATCTACATCATTAACCATTTTTATCAACGTATCTCCATCTACACGATGCTTCAAGACCAGAGGGATCATACGAGTAACATCATTTATCATTACCTTGTCATGGTTTTTGATTACACTGTACAATACTGCTCCCTGCTGCATAGCTTCAATGGCACGGATACTCTCCAGATTATGCCTGACGTACAGGCGAGCTATGAAATTGCGGAGAAAATCGGGAAGATCTGCACTTTGATAATGAGCCGCCCATTTGATGATATCCTGCCGGTAAGCATCATTCTGAGCAGCATCTACTGCTGCATCACACTTGTCTTTATGCACGTGAGTCTTAAAATAATAGGAATTGTCCCTCAATATGTCAGAAAGAATATCTACGGAATCAGGTCTGCCCATATAGCAAAGCATATCAAACCGGTCCGATAATTGGCGCCTAATCTCTTCCAGTGGGCCAGGTTCTTCGTCTGGATTTGAGGCCGCCCAGATAGATACACTGACCGGGAGATCAACTACCGGCAGTCCCGCTTCTTCAATCTGGATATGGCCTGGCTTATTTCCCATAACATCAAGTAAAATATCGGTTAATTCAGGAGAGGTATCGGCCAGGCGATTAATCTCGTCAATAAAAATGATTCCGCGATGAGCCTGGGGAATAATACCGGGTAAGAGACTTGCTTCAGGGTGAGTGCTGTCCGTGAGTTTGGCCAGGTCAATGCTACCAGCTATAGTGCCGACCTTGGCTGAATGGGATATTTCCAAAAATGGCATTGGTATTTCTTCAGTTCCTATATCTTGTATCTGCCGGGCGGAAAGATCTCGGTGGTGCGGGCAATGTGGGGCTGCAGGGTCACAATTGTAAATACAGCCTTTAATACGTGTGATGTTGGGCAGAATACTCTTGGCCGCTCTCATAATGGTTGTTTTGCCTGTTCCTCTTAAACCTTCGGCATGTATATGCAAAGGTTCTCCCACATAACTCGAGACAATAGACATCATAACCAGTTCGAACAGGGATTCGTTTCCGTCATACCGTTCAAGCTTGTAAAATGGTATCATGAGCATCGCTCCCATCTTCTTCAGGACAGAAACTTTCTTTCAAGTTTCCAACGTCGCTGCTGTGCAGGACCAGTCCTCAAAGTAATATATAATATAATGTTTGTTTTTTCAATGGTTATTAGGACTACACTTACCGATCCTACCCCTTAAATGATTTTCATTCCTCCCTTTCCTTTAAATAACGCTCTATAGTTATTACCTATTATATACTAGTTTGTGATATATTTCTCTAGTTTTGTTGTGTTTGGTTGGGTTATCCTCCTAGTTGGTCTCAATACGTTATCAGATGAACTCATTTGGGTTTTACCGATCAGAAAAATAGCAGGGAAGAATTCATTAACCAACAGGTCATGCTTCTCCCCAGTTTGAATTTAGTCATACATATATATAATTCGAGATAATAATACATTTATTGGGTATATGATGTCACACTTCCGGTATTATTCTATACCCAGCCTCTTTCTCAATAGCTTGGCCCGGGAACGGCTCAAGATTATGTTTTTCTTGGAATTGTTCAAATGCAACAGATAGGACCCTTCCCCGAAATTGATGATTTCTTTGACATAGGTGATATTAACTATAAATGCCTGATGGGCCCGGAAAAAGTTATGGTCCAATCGGGTTTCCAGTTCATTCAGGGTATAGTTGCTCAGAACACCTTCATCCCCGGTACATATATAGACTTTTTTCCCCTGGCTTTCACAGTAGATTATCTCATCCTGGTCTAAAAGCATGATCCTACCTTTTTCCCTAACCGGTAGTTTATAGGGATAGATCTCAAAGTTTTTGTACATATCCAGCAGATAATCGATACGTTCCTTGACTTTATTGGTTACTATTTCGTCTATGACATCTTTGTGTAATATTTGCAGTTTGGTTCTCTTAATGGTTTTTTCCAGTCTCTGCTGTTCCACCGGCTTTACTATGTAATCCAGTGCACCCATTTCGTAGGCAGTAACTGCCATCTCCTTTTTAACCGTTACGAATGCAAAAAATGGCGTATCCTTCAGTTCATACAGTTTCCGGGCGGTTTCCAGCCCCCCCATTTCAGGCATGGTAATATCAAGAAAGACCAGGTCGATCTTTTTTTGCTGGCAGAGGAGCAAGGCATCAAGCCCATGTGTTGCTTCGCCTACCACTTCCACATCATTTATCTGGGTAAGTATGTAACGCAATACAATCCGTTCCCGCTCATCGTCGTCAACAATTAAAACCTTAACCGGCATTTTATCATACTCCTATTTTTTCCGTACACTCGCATGAGAATTTTGCATAATTAACTTTTTCCTACGATTAAGCAGTAACTTTGCGAATGTCATCCTGAGGCAAAGCCGAAGGATCTTAAGATTCTTCGCTAAAGCT
>DHSK01000161.1 GCA_002408445.1 Syntrophomonas sp. UBA5288 | reverse complement strand
TTCGGCCTTGCCTCAGGATGACATTCGCAAAGTTACTGCTAAATCATAGGAAAAAGTTAATTATGCAAAAATCTCAATTTGGAACAAAAAAAACATCTTTTGGATCCATATATATCTTGATGGGCGGTGGGAGATTTTTAATCATATCCCGTTGATCTTTGCTTACTTCCCATTGAATATGAAAATCATCCAATTTAAATGGTGGGGATCCGATTTTGAGATAAAGCGTGGTGCGAAATGGTGCTTCGCTTTCATCTGCGATCCATACGGAAAAACAGTTTTCCCGGCAGATGGCGTCCGCCAATTTTATATGATTTGCTCTTATGCCGGTAAAGCCTTGCTCTTGCTCGATTTTCATACTGGTTTTGACCTGTATGTCCCAATCCGGGACCTCAATAATATGCTCCGATTGGCGCATGGCGGGGGCAATATTTTTACATCCCGTGATTTTGGCTGTTTCCAGTGACGCCGGATTTTGAAATATTTCTTCCTTTAGGCCTAACGTCTCGACCCTGCCGGCATTTAACACCGCGATATGGTCGCACAGGCGATAGGCTTCCTCTATATTGTGGGTAACAAACAGGGTATTTCCCTGAAATTCTTGGAGTGAGGCCAGCATTTCCTTCATCATGTGAACTTTCAGATGATTATCCAGAGCGGAAAAAGGCTCGTCCAGCAGCAGAATTTCGGGTTCAACGGCCAGTGCCCGGGCCAGCGCTACTCGCTGCTGCTGCCCTCCCGAGATTTGAGCCGGATAGCGTTTTTCCATACCGGCCAGATGAAAGCGTTCCATCAATTCAACTACTTTGTTATTTTTATCTGGTTTAGATAATGCGTCCAGACCAAAAGCAATATTTTCGGCAATCGTCAGGTGAGGGAACAGGGCATAATTTTGAAATAAAAAACCAGCCTTTCTATCTCTCGGGGCCAGATTTATTTTTTGGGTGGAATCGTAAAAGGTTTTTTTATTCAGGATGATTTTGCCTTCGTCAGGATTAATCAGTCCGGCAATACAGTTCAAAAGCATGCTCTTTCCCGAACCGGAAGCACCCAATATCCCAATGATGCCCTGATCGCAGGCCAGCTTGACCTGAAAACTGAAGCCGGGCAGCTTTTTTTTGATGTCTATATATAATCCCATATTATTTCCTCCCGGCGCCAAGTTTTAATTTGCTTTGGGCGCTATTCCAATAATTCATCAATACAATGACGGTCAGGGAAATAGCGAGAATAATCAGTACCCAGATTAAGGCGACTCTCATGTCGCCGCCCAAGGTGGCGAAATAAATAGCAATTGGTATCGTTTGCGTTTGGCCGGGAATACTTCCCGCCACCATCAGGGTGGCGCCAAATTCGCCCATTGACCTGGCAAAGGAAAGAGCGGTGGCCGCTGCTATGCCGGGCCAGGCCAGGGGGACTGATACGCGCCAGAATACCTTCCATTCTGAACCCCCCAAAGTCCTGGCGGCATTGAGAATATTGACATCGATTTGTTCGAAAGCACCTTTCGAGGTTTTATACATCAGGGGAAATGCGACTACTACTGATGCTATGACTGCCGCATACCACGAAAAAATTATATTTACGCCGAACAGGTCCAGAAATTTGCCGACTGGGCCATGTTTACCGATCAATAATAGGATGCCAAAACCTGCCACGGTTGGAGGGAGGACAAGAGGCAGGGTGAAGATCCCGTCCAGCAATCCCTGCCACCTGCCTCTATAATTGGTCATCCACCATGCTATGGAAAGTCCCAGAAAAAAGACGATGATAGTTGCGATAAAAGTTACTTTGATAGAAATCCATGCCGGGGATAAATCAAAATTCATGGCGATTACTCCATAACTTTATTTAAAACATTTATAAAACTTCAAAACCATATTTGTCAAAAACGGCTTTAGCTTTAGCTGAGGTCAGGAAATTCAGGAAATCCCTTGAAGCAGTATAATTATTGGTTGATTTAATAAGGGCTGCCGGGTATACAATAGGGGTATGAGACGCTTCCGAGGCGGTTGCGATAGTAGTGACTTTAGTTGAAATTTTGGCATCGGTCAGGTATACCACGCCTGCATCAACATTGCCGGTCTCGACCCAGTTCAGCACTTGTTTAACATCCTGGGCATAGACAACCTTTGCTTTTACTTTATCCATAATGTTCAGGTAGGTAAATACATTTTCGGCATACTTCCCGGCAGGAACAGTTTGGGGTTCTCCCAAAGCAATCTTCTTAATGGAAGGGTCGGTTGCTACAACGGAAAAACTACTGTTAACCGGGACTTTTGAGCCAATGGGGACGACCAGAACGAGTTTGTTGCCCAGCACGTTCCTTACCGTGCTGTCAATTAAAAGGCCTTTGTTCTTTAAAGTATCCATGTTAGAGGTAGCGGCGGAGAAAAACAAATCAACATCCGCACCTTGCTCGATTTGTTTTTGCAATGTACCTGATCCTGCAAAGTTGATAGTCAAGGTTGTCTTGGGTTTTTCTTGCAGATATAAATCCTTTACCTCGGTTAATGCATCTTTTAAGCTTGCGGCCGCAGCTATGGTCAGATTGACTTTGGTGGTGATATCAGCGGTGATAGTACCATCTTTGGTCGTGGCACTGACTCCGTATCCCATGGCATTGGCTATCGACCTTACCGGAATATAAATCCGGCCGTTTTTGTTGACCGCCGTTGTATCCATGGTAATAGTTCCATAAGCGGTAGTAATTTCAGTTGAACCCATTTTGACCTTGACCGTTCCATCAATTATGGCCGTTTGGGTATTTTGGTCCCAGGAAACTTTTGCCCCGAGTTTTTCCGCAATAACTCGGATGGGCGCTTGTATCCGGTTGGCTGAATCGATAAAAGGGGTTCCATAAGCAGACGAAATTGAAATAGGATTGCCGTCAAAGGAAACGATGGGTTTGGTTGCCGCTGATGCCGGATTAATGGACATACCAAAAAGTAATGCCAGCATAGTGCTCAACACTAACAATTTTTTAAACAGTTTCACAATATTCCTCCTTTTGTTTCAATTTCAACAACTAGCTATGTATAACAACGTTTATTATCACCTCACTTTAAACAGTTACCCGGCAGGATTCGGCTGCAAAACGAAACTAAACAAAAAAGAACAAGAATAATTCATAATTAGACATAAATCAACTTAAAATAACTTATTAATATGTTAAAGTAAGATGCAATTACTGTCAATAATGGTGACCTAATACATGAAAGGAATTAATGTCTATGTTTGAAAGATGATTTGGAAATTTGGAAATGATAAAAAAGCTAAGCATAGCGATAGATTATATTAGCATTTTCCTATTGGTCAATTCTACAATTTATACTACAATTTTACATAGAGAATAATTGCAATAATTAATTATTAAGGTTTTATATTTTACAAGGAGGTACACGGAATGACACTTCCACTTGAAGGCATTAAAATAATCGATCTCTCCATCTATCTGCCCGGCCCCCTTTGCAGTCAGATGCTGGCTGATTTCGGGGCTGAGGTAATAAAGATCGAACCGCTGAACGGAGAATCAGGACGCTGGTTAAATCCTTTCCTGGGCGGCCAGGGTGCCTTATTCTATCAGGTTAACCGCAACAAAAAGAGCATGGCGCTTAATTTAAAAACGGAGGCCGGTAAGGAGATATTTAAAGGCCTGGTACAGCAGGCGGACGTGCTGCTGGAACAATTCCGCCCTGGGGTAATGGAAAAAATGGGGCTGGGATATGAAGATTTGAAAACAATAAATCCCGGATTAGTATACTGCTCGGTAACCGGTTATGGTCATAGCGGCCCTTTTAAATACGTGGCCGGACATGATCTAAATTATCAAAGCACCGCGGGAATTACGGGGTTAAACGGTGATATCCGCAAACCTGCCATGTCAGGTGTTCAGACGGCTGATATCGGCGGAGGTTCTCTGCATGCCGTGATTGCCATATTATTGGCCTTAATGGCTCGCAAGACTACCGGAAAAGGTCAATTCTGCGATGTATCCATGCTGGATGGAGCTATAAGTTTTCTGCCCTATTGCCTGGGCGGATGGTCCAGTCAAGGCGAACTGCCGGAAAGAGGGCAGGGGGTATTAAGCGGAGGCTATGCCTGCTATCAGATCTACGGTACCGCCGATGGACAATATGTAAGCCTGGGTGCCATTGAGGAAAAATTTTGGCAGGGCTTTTGTGAAAAAATAGGATTCCCTGAATATATTGAATGGCAATGGGTGGCTAATAAACAGGAAGAAATGATCCGGACTATAGAAGCCAGAATGAAAACCAGGACGTGCAGTGAATGGACACAATTCTTCGCTGATGACGATATTTGTTTTGCTCCCGTTTTGAACCTGCAGGAGATGAGTGAGCACCCCCAGGTAAAGGCCAGAAATATGATAATGACGGTGGAGAATTTTAAAGATACCGGAAAAGACTTGATGATTATGGGGAACCCCATAAAATTATCAGATACCCCGGCAATAGTTAAAAATGAATTTGCCGAAATAGGACAAAACACGGACGAAATTTTACAGCAGTTGGGGTATAGCCGGGATACTATTGACCGGCTTAGAGCCGAGAAAGCCATTAAATAGTTAAACCAGTCATTAAAATAGAGTACGGACCCGGGCTTGTACTTTACTTTTCTGCTTTGGAGGCAGGCCTTACAGACCTTTTGCAGACAGTGGGAAACTAGCCAAATTTGGGAGGAAGAGTCTTATTGGCTGCCTTTGCTATATGGTCGATGGTTTGCAATCCTCTGGTCAGCAATAATTTGGAATGGCCATAGGCCAGAATCTTGCTGTTTTCATCAGCGATACTGGCTTCGGCCAGGCCGATCGTAGTACCGCATTTGACCCGCTCTCCAATGATGGTTAGTTCACCGGCTTTAACCGAACCCAGATTACTCACATTCACATCCAGGGTGATCAACCCGGTATCCTCCTCCAATTCACCGTATACGGCCCAGTGGGCGGCCGCGTCAATCAAGGATGCATAAACTCCGCTTTGAACTGTTCCATAAGGGGACAGATGCCGGATGGAGATATTCACTTTGAGCAAGGAATATCCGACTTTTATATCTTTCAATGTCATAGCCAGCAGTTGAAAATAGGGGCTTGAGTTGACCAGTTTCATTAATTGCTCCACGTGTTGGCGGTTTAGTTTCAAGTTATTCCCCTCCTGTTAAATTAAATTATGCTGCTTTGATAAAATTATCACCTGCGTCAAGATATTTTTACTTTAAATACGATCTTAGCTGCCAGGCCTTTCAATTTGGAGCTGGTGCAAAAATCTACCCGCAGAAATTGCGGCGATTTCCCGCTTTATCACCACATGCGGTCATAGAGTGACCGGCTTTGCTTGCCCGGTCTTTCGCTCTTGAGGCTATCAAAATGCCGGTTTCCGGTTTATAGCACAAGGTTGCCCGGTTGTTTCAGTCCGGATGTAAAGCTATAATGTACTCGTTATTGCAAATGAAAATGATATATTGTAATATACATACAAAATTGGCAATAAATATCATCGCATCTACACATATTGAATCAAATAGATGAGGAGTGGTTGTAATGAGCATCAAAATTATTACTGATAACTGCTGCGACCTCCCCCGGGAGTTGTTGGACGAATATGGTATTACAGTTGTGCCGTTAGGAGTGAGATTTGGAGACGAAATAATTCCTGCTGATAAATTTGATAATAGGGCGTTTTATGCCAGAATGGAGCAATCTGCGTGCTTGCCCAGCACTAATCAGCCTGCGCCGGGAGATTTTTTAGCAGAATATAATAAAGCTATAGAAAATAATCAGGAAGTAATCAGTATCCACCTTTCTTCCGGTATATCAGGAACCGTACAGGCTGCCACCCTGGCGGCAGGAATGGTCCAACAGGGTGAAATCCATGTGGTAGATACACTGAAAGCTTCAGTGGGTCAGGGCTTATTGGTATTGGAAGCGGCCCGCCGGGCTGCCCGCGGGGAAAAAGTGGCCGACATACTTAAGCGTATGGAGGAAATGAAACGGCATCTGCGCTGTGTTTTCGTGGTGGGAAATCTGGATGCTTTAATAAAAGGCGGCCGGTTATCCCGGGTCAAAGCTCTGGTAGCAGTAAAACTGGACATCAAACCCGTGCTGCATATGGACCCGGAAGGGAAAATTGTCCCCCTTGACCGTGCCCGGGGACACAAAGGTGCGCGTAAAAGGCTGCTGGAGATCATGGAGAGTCTGGGTTCCAACCTGGACCGTCAGACGATAGGGATCTGCCACAGCGCTTGCCTGGAAGATGCTGAATATTTGCAACAGACTATTAGCGACCGCTTTGGCTCCCGGGAGGTTATCATTGGAGAAATCGGTCCGGTCATTGGTTCACATGTAGGACCGGGTACCTTTTCAGTTTTTTTCGAGGACTAATTCTCCCGATCTCTTCCGTTTGTTACCGCTTTGTAACTACTTTCCTGAAACCAGGTCTTATAATTAGGTAAAAGAACAAACGAAAGGAATTGGTATTATGAAAAAGAAATCACTGCGGAGAAATTTGTCTTCATTATTGGTGGCGGCTTTTATTTTAATGAATACTTTTGGACTTGCAACGGCAGCTGCAACGAGCAAGGATGCGGGGGATATCATTAAGATAAAACTTAATGATAAGTATCTGGTTACCGATACCGCCCCCATGATAGAAAATGGGGTCACCCTGGTACCGGTCAGACTGATTTCTGAAGCATTGGGAGCCGCCGTAAACTGGAATGGTCAGAATCGTTCCATCATGATTAAGACCAAAGATGATGCCGAAATACTGCTTAGTATTGGCAGCCCAGAGGCTACTGTCAGCAGCAAAGCCGGTTCCAGGGCAGAGCGGATGGGAGCGTCGCCTTTCCTTAAAGATGGCAGGGCCATGGTACCTTTGCGGTTTATCGCTGACCAATTGGGTGTGAATGTGAACTGGGATAACTCCAGCCGTACTATATCTCTTACCGGCAGTAAAACTGAAAACATGCCAGACGGCCTAAAGGTCAACAGCAAAGTTATAGAAAGCAAAACGGAAGTTCCTGTGGTGAAGATGACTATTCCTCAAATAGAGGGGATGACAGATAAGCAGGCTCAGGACAGCATTAATAATAATTTTGAAAAGCAGGCTTTACAATTCCAAGCGGACACCTTGGCCGGCCTGGATGAATATGTAAAGGAATGCCAAAAGGAAGGCTGGCCCATCCGGGCCTATGAAGCCGTGACGGATTACAAGGTTACTTACAGCGGAAATGATGTGCTTAGTCTCTATGTAGATTACTATGCCTATACCGGTGGAGCCCACGGTTCAACCGACCGGGTGGCATCAACCATAGATCTGAAAACCGGAAAAGAATTGCAGTTAAAAGATTGGTTTAAATCAGAGGACGATTATCAGAAAATTATAAATACGGCCATCAAACAACAGATGCAGCTCGACCCGGATCAATACTTCCCCGAAACTCTGAAGGAATGGCAGGGCATTTCGGAAAATCAGCCTTACTATATTGAAGATGGTAATCTGGTCATATATTTCGCTCAGTATGAAATTGCTCCCTATTCCAG
>DHSK01000086.1 GCA_002408445.1 Syntrophomonas sp. UBA5288 | reverse complement strand
GATGAGTATAAACATCTGTTTACGCCTGGAGCATCAACGCGCTGAGTTCTTTTTTCAATGCTTTTGTTTCTTTTGTATGTATTAAATTTCAGACATTTACGGTTAAATCCTTTTAAAGGGACGGTTTGAAAGCAAAATATAAAGAAGCGTGTTTTTTGTTACTTGACTAGAAACACGCTTCTTTTGTATATGGTAACCCCTTCGGTTACTTATTACGTTCTAAAATGTAGGTAGTTTTTCCAGATAAATAATATCCGGATTCAGAGCGGCATCTCCTTCGGCCAGGATAGCCGCTTTGGCCACTATCTTGCCCCCTGCTTTTTCCACCAGCCGGGCAACGGCATTTACTGATTCCCCCGTACTGATTACATCATCTACGATGACTACCCGGCGATTTCTAATCTGGGCAACATCCTCGCCGTTTAATGACAAAATCTGAGTCTTTTGAGTGGTAATGGAGTTTACTTCTTCAATAACCGGGTTCTCCATGTAGGATTTAATACTCTTTCTGGCTACGATATAACTCATACCCAGGAGCCGCGCAATTTCAAAAGCCAATGGAATTCCTTTGGCCTCGGCCGTTACCAGTACATCAAACGGCGGTAGTTTTTTAATTAATTCCGGAGCCACCCGACATACCAATTCGGTATCACCCAAAATTACAAAACTGGCAATACTCATATGTTCATTGATAGGAATGACCGGCAGCTGCCGGGTCAGACCGGCAATTTCCAAGGTATAGGTTTTAGCTTTGTTTATGGTCATATTTATTTACACCTCTTTGCTCTCAATGCCTTAACTTCAATAAGTAATAGATTATTACAAGATCAGTTGGGTTGCAATGCCTGCCAGCATTCCAATAAAGGGATCGGATATTGCAGTTATAACAAAGGTGATAATGCCCACCATGTTTCCATCCTGCACCGCCGCCACCAGGTTATCCGGTATGACCATTATCGCCCCTATAATGAAAAGGTATCCGGCCGTAGCACCGACAGGAATCAATTTGCCTATTCTGGACAAAAGGAACAAAAGCAGTATCAAAGCCATTATGGACATAAATACAATAGCGGCATTTACCGGATGATCGGCCACACCGGTAACTGCTATGATGGGAGACAGCGGTGCACCGCCAAAGAGCGAACTGACCGTTTGGGATAAACCTGACATAATAGTCAGCTTATCAATCGAAAAATCAGTTTGGGCCATTGATGCCGTAATGGTGCCGTAACTGATAAAAGTTCCGATCTGCAGCGCCACCAGGGCAAGTACCGATTTCCAGATATGCCACGAATTCAATATCGGCTTATGTGGGATTAACTGGTTTTTAACATTTTGCCTAAAAGTGAGGGAGGTATCGCTGGCCTCTGCTGCATCCTCTTCCGGTGCATTAAACTGTTTTTTAATTGCATGGTGAAAAATAGTGCCCGCTACCAATGAAGCAACCACAGTATAAGCCAGGTTTTCAGTCAGGAACCAAACCGGTAATGCGGCGATAAATGACCCGATACCTGCTTTCAGGCTATCGCGGGCGATATCAACGCTGGTTCTGACCAGAATAACACCTACGCCGGCCAACATCCCGGCCAGAATAACATCACCTATATAATCAACGATGGCACCCAGTAAGCCGAAAATACCCAGTAAAGTCATGACAATACCGCACAGCAAAACAATCGAGATCCGTTCCCGGAAGTTTTTCCCCATACTTCCGGCCAGTACTATGGTTTCAGCCTGAAATGATATAGGGGTGGCCAATCCCCAGACCATGGCCAGTAAAGCGGCCAGGGCAAAGCCGATACCGGTGGGAAAGGCCAAAAATCCGTAATACAATGCTATAAGTCCTGATGCGATAGCATCTGAGAGGGCTCCAATTATGCTAACAATATCCTGTGGTGACATAAATAATGATATCCTTTCTATACGTTTATTTTGATGATTTCAAATCCAGTTGCGCTAAAGATTGTATTATTCCATGATTAAAGGGACGAATTGGCCGGAGAGAGCGTCTACCAATCCGCGATTGGTGATTTTTAATTCCGGAATTACAGCACAAGTCAGCAAAAGAGACAGATCAAAGGACGGATTATCCTGTTGGCTCCCCATTGCAAACAGGCTTTGGTGTAATTTCTTAAATGACTGCTGCAATTCCCGGGGATCAATATCACTCATAATACCGGCAATAGGGAGTTCTACCCGGGCGATAACCTGCCCTTCGGCGGCAAATACGATTCCGCCCTGCATTTCCCGTATGGTGTTTACCACCAGAGCCATGTCCTCATCATTGGTACCAACTACCGCCAGGTTCTGGCTGTCCTGTCCCACACTGCCGCCGAACGCACCCTGCTTAAAGCCGAAACCTCGGACTATTCCCAGAGCATGATGTCCTGCTTCCCGATAGCGGTCAAATACCGCTACTTTTAATAGATCCCGACTTATATCCGGCTGCAACAGACCATCCTTAACCGCTAGCATTTCGTGATCTTCCCGGGTAGCCACTGTTCCTTCGATAATCGTCATTACCCGCACCTTTACCTTTCCGGAATCTAGCGGTGCCTTAATCCAAAAGGTTGCCGGGGATACCTCACCTAATTTGACCGTGTTTAATACTTCGTCGGGATATTTAAAGGCCGGAACCGTAAAATTCTCATCGTTAAATTTCTTGCCCTCAACGAATACCTCTGCCACATCGAAGCTCTCCAAATCAGATACCAGTACCAGATCAGCTTTCCGCCCCGGAGCTATGGAGCCTACATGATGGTCAATGCCATAAGCACGGGCTACATTGATGGTCCCCATCTGAATGGCGGTAACCGGATCTACGCCCTCCGCCACAATTGCCTGCAAAGCCCGGTTCATATGACCTTTATCAAGAATATCATCCAAAAAAATGCAGCCGTCGGTAGCCAGCAAAACATTGCCGGTGTCAGGCAGAGATGCCGTAAAATCGCCGGCACACACCGGTTCCTGTAAAGAACCGCGTCTGAGTATTACTTTCATGCCCAAGCGGTATTTCTCCAGCATTTCCTCCAGCGAAACCGATTCGTGATCAGTCAGAATACCGGCGGCGATATAGGCCTGCAAATCATCTCCCCTCAGTTCGGGACAATGTCCGTCAATACGCAGATTTTGCTCCTGTGCCCAGGCTAATATGGACATTATTTCCGGTTCGTGCTCCAGAACCCGGTTGAAATCCATAGTTTCAGCAATTCCGCGGGCGTTGGGTAAATGAATGGCTTCCTGCATATCTTTGAGGGTCATATTGGCACCGGCTTCTTCCAGAGTAGGAGTTCCCGGCACACACGGAGGTATCATAAGATAAGCCTTCAAAGGAGTACCGGCCAGTTCGTGGGCAAAGCTATGCATGCAATTGATTCCCGTATTGCATACATCATGCATATCAAGCACCGCGGTAGTGGTGCCATGAGCGATAACCGTCCGGGCAAAAGGGATGGCAGACATGAAAGACATTTCAATGTGGCAATGGGCATCAATCAAACCGGGAATCAGGAATTTTCCGGCTGCATCATATATAGCAAGGGCCTGACGCGGCTTTTCCGGATCAGGCTTTCCTACCCAGGCGATCGTATCTTCCGCGATGGCAACTTCCATTTCCTCGATCTGTTTGGTAAAGACATTGACTACCCGGGCATGGCGGATAATCAAATCGGCTGGGGCTTTGCCCTGTGCCACATTCATAATATACATTAGTTTCTCGGTTTCCATCAAATATTACCTCCCCTAAATTTTGATTATTGCAGCGAATAAACGAGATGTGAACCGATAGGGTCAGAAAAATGAGCAAATAAATAAATCAACTTTTCTGGTTGACCGAAAACGACCTCCATCGGTCAACGAAAAAGTTGATTTATCTAAGGCTCATTTTGAAATGATATCTTATTCAGAGGTGCAATTGCAATACATTTCCTGTAACGGCAATGCTCTAATTGGTTTTTACCTCTTCTGGTTCAGGTTGTATTTTCACTTCATCCGGCAGCAAAAGCCAAAAAATTGCAGTTATTAACTTGTTCTATCTTCATTAATAATTCCCCGTTTTTAAAAGCGCACACTCCTGGCAAACGTCTTACGTGTTCTTGTATTAGAATGTGCTGCAGAAATTGCCGGCTTGTTAGGTATCAGGCAAAACCCAGCTTAATAAAAACTAAGTATACATATATGGTAGCCACTGCCAGAGAGCCTATCGTTACCGGAATACTCACTTTTAGAAAATCCACAAAAGAAATCGGGGTTCCTTCCCGAGCTGCTATGCCGGCTACAACCAAGTTTGCCGAAGAAGCAATTAATGTACCGTTGCCGCCCAGACAGGCGCCCAATGCCAGAGACCACCAGAGAGTATGAAGTTCCACTTGGGGCAGGGCCAATTGGGTGCCGATATCCTGAACCATGGGAATCAGGGTAGCCACCAATGGAATATTGTCAACAAAAGAGGAAGCAAGTCCGGCTCCCCACATCAAAGCCAAGGCGGTAAATCCTGTGTTGCCGCCGGTAACTTCTATCATCCACGTGGAAATATACTTTATAATGCCTACTTCCACCAGACCTCCGACCAGCACGAACAGCGCGGCAAAGAAAAAGATCGTTATCCATTCCACCGAATGAAACACTTCTTCCAAATCGCTTTCTTTCACGCCGATGAGCATGAGAAGGGTAGCACCGGTCAATGCCACCGTAGCCGCTTCTATATTAAAATACTGGTGCAGGAAAAAACCCAACAGAGTAAGTGCAAAAGCAAAAATGGATTTTTTAGCCAACTCCGTATCCTGAATATATTCATTGGCATCAATGTCCATAAGCTTTTGTTTATATTGTTCATCTACATGGAGATGTTTTCTAAAACAAAATTTCAGATAAATGATGGTGATAATCAGAAGGACGATAATAATTGGAGTTATATGAACGAGAAATTCATTAAATGATATATCTGCCGCCACGCCGATCATAATGTTAGGCGGATCTCCGACTAAGGTAGATGCTCCGCCGATGTTGCAGATTAAAATTTCCATAATGAGATAAGGTACGGGATTGATATGTAGAATCTGGGCAATGGCGATGGTGATAGGAGCAATTAATAAGACAATGGTTACATTATCGATAAAAGCTCCGCCTACAGCTGTCAATATGGCCAAACGCACCAAAATTCTCAGGGGATCGCCATTGGCGCTTTGCGCTGTTTTAATCGCAATATATTGAAAAAGACCGCTTCGATTGGTGATGCCCACCAAAATCATCAGACCGAGGAGCAAGAAAATGGTCGCCCAATGAATGTGCTGCGTATAGGCCGTTTCCAGATCTACGATACCCAATATAATCATCAAAATGGCGCCGCACATTGCAATAACAGCTCGATTGATTTTTTCTGAAATAATAAAAGCATAAACGGTAAGAAAAATGACTGTAGCCACGATAATTTGCCAGTTGGCCACATTTTGTCCTATAGCTAACGTTGTCGTGTCCTCCTCCCCTACATATTTATTCCACGGCTAAATTCTAGAAAAAGCCAAAAGGTAAGCAAAAGGTTATAACAAAATTAAAGATAATAATCGCTAAAACCTTGCTTACTTTGCGTATACGGTATTGGCGTTACCAAAATAGTTACCGTCATTCCCAAGTTATGGAAAAATCAGAAAATAGCGACGTAGGCACAACGCCGAACACATTTTTTGACTGGACCTCAAACGGCACAGTGCAACTTTTGAAATGGTAAAATATAATCCTAGATTTATGCAGACAGACCAGAACTACCAGAACCAAAACTATTATGGGAAGCCCTACTATATAGATTTCTAAGCATATTCATTTTACATAATAATTATAAACAATGGATAATAATAAAGCAAATTTCAGGATAGATGGGACGGTGTCAACTTACTTTAAATTTAGATTGCTTTAAAATACCAATTTTACTTAGACGGGCTTTAAATGATCTTCACTTAAAGCAATATCTGATACAGATGATTAACCAACCGGTTATCAGGTAAAAACTTCTATACAAAAATGCCAAGCTTGCTTGGCTTGGCGCATTAATTGAGGTATTTACTGTTACGAAGGCTGGGAAGTATATATAATTAGCCTTGGCAGATGCCGGCCACTTGATCAAGGGATATGATAAAAGCAATGCCCTTATTAGGTTCGTTCAAATTAGCTTCTTTTATAATTGCGTCCAAAACTGTTTGAGCTTTAGAGTCCTCAATTAAAGTTAACACGATTTCTTTTTCCGGTTCGATACCAATTCCCAATAGTAACCGAACAACGGTACCGCGCCCGAAAATAATAGTTCCTCCCGTGGCTCCGGCGTGATGGGAAATATCTACGACTTTTCCCCCTTTGCCTTTATTTACAATGGTTATAATCAGTTTGTAATGTTCCAACTCCACTACCTAAACCTCCTTTGTTACACCGGGACGTTCTTTTTGCATTCATTGGATTAAGTCCTGTTTGGGTATTATTCTGTATATCCGACTGATACCAACTCTTAGCTGCTTTTTACTTATTCCATTTATCTCTTATGCGTGATTTAGATTTCGAAATAAACCTCCTCCCAAATTATATATACTTTTCCTAGCCACAATGCAATATTGGTATGCTTATATAGTACTATCTTAATTATCAAAATTCTACATAATTTCAAAGCTGGTAGGTTGTAGCCGCTATTCTTATTCAAACTTTATTTCTCTTATTAATTAACATTACTATATTGTTTTTTGCAAGTAGAAATTCCTTACTTGGGGGTACAGTTATTAACTTATTCTATCTTCATTAAGAGTTCCCCATTTTTAACCTGTTGCTCTTCTTTTACCACTATACCGGAAACTTTGCCGTCTACCGGAGCTACAATCTGCGATTCCATTTTCATGGCTTCAATTATAATCAGACTTTGTCCGGCTTTGACTTGATCCCCATTTTTAACCAGCAGCTTAGTAACTGTTCCCGGAATGCTGGCACCAACCTCGTTTTTGTTTTCGGGATTGGCCATAATGGTTGAGGTAGTTGCTTCGTCGGTTTTTATATAAGTTTTATCCAATAAAGTTATTTCCCTTTGATTTCCATTAACCTCAAAGCGTATGGTTCTAAAGCCGTCTTTATCGAGCTTTCCAACTGAGACAAGTTTGACGATAAATACTTTACCTTCCTCTACTTCTACTTCACAAACTTCCCCTTCACTCATGCCATCGAAAAATACCGGACTGTTTACCCGGCTTAAATCACCATAAGTTTTTTTGAAATTCAAATATTCTTCATAAACTTTGGGATACAGCGCATAACTTAGGGCTTCCTGCATGGTGGCTTTTAGCCCGTGTTTCTCTTCCAGCAGTTGGCGAATATTTCCAAAATCTACCGGTTCCAGCAACTCGCCGGGACGGCAGTTAATGGGCTTTATGCCCTTCAGCACAACTTTCTGCAGATCTTGCGGGAACCCGCCTACCGGCTGACCCATCATACCTTCAAAATATGCTATGGCAGAATCCGGAAAAGCCAGGTCTTTACCCTTTTCCACTATATTATCCGGAGTTAAATCATTCTTGACCATGAAAATGGCCAAATCTCCCACCAGTTTGGAAGATGGGGTAACTTTAACGATGTTTCCCAGCATTTCGTTAACTGCCTTATACATTTCCTTAACTTCTTTAAATTTGTGTCCCAGCCCAAAACTGTCAACCTGCGGCTTTAAGTTGGAATACTGACCTCCGGGGATTTCATATTTATAGACATCAGCCGTACCAGACTTAAGGCCTGACTCGAACTGGCTGTATATCGGGCGTATATCACTCCAATAATCAGCAATTTCCTGAATATCATCCAGGTTCAATTTAGTAGCCCGGCTGGTGTTCTCCAGTGCCGCTACCACGGAGTTCAGAGCCGGTTGACTGGTCAGGCCCGACATACTGTTAAAGGCTACGTCAACTATATCCACTCCGGCTTCCGCTGCCATAAGAACCGTAGCAACCCCGTTTCCGCTGGTATCGTGCGTGTGTAAATGAATCGGTATTGATATCTCATTTTTTAATTCCCGGATCAGCTTTTCGGCCGCGTAAGGTTTCAAGAGTCCGGACATATCCTTGATGCCAAGAATATGAGCCCCCATTTTTTCTATTTCTTTGGCAGTTTCGATATAATACTGGAGCGAATATTTGTCTTTGTAGTCATCTAAAATATCACCAGTATAGCAAATACACGCCTCAGCGATCTTACCCTGTCTTATAGTTTCGTCAATGGAAACTTCCATTCCTTTGAGCCAGTTTAAGGAGTCGAATATTCTAAATACATCGATACCTGCAACGGCCGATTCTTTTATGAATTCTCTGATCACATTATCGGGATAGTTAGTATAACCAACCGCATTAGCGCCCCTGATCAGCATTTGAAACATAATATTAGGAATCTTTGCCCGCAGTTGCATCAGTCTTTCCCAGGGAGATTCCTTCAGAAACCGGTAAGCAACATCAAAAGTAGCACCGCCCCACATTTCCAGTGAAAATAAATCCTTACCGATTCGGGCGGTAGCTTCGGCAATTCTCAGCATATCAACCGTCCTGACCCGGGTTGCCATTAATGATTGATGGGCATCCCGCATAGTAGTATCGGTCAATAACAGTCTTTTCTGAGATTTAATCCAATCCACGATCCCTTCCGGTCCCATACTGTCAAGAATCTGCCTGGTACCATACAATTCACCCATGCTTGGGATTTTGGGAACTCTCGGCACATCGTAATCTTTTTTATAGCCTTTGCTTTCATTTACCACCTTTTCACCAATAAACTTCAAAATATTGGCTTCATAATCTTCTTTCGGTGTTATGTCAAAGAGCTCCGGGGTTGAATCAATAAAACCGGTATCGCATTCACCCTTAATAAATTTAGGATGAGAGAGAACATTCAGCAAAAAGGCCTCATTAGTTTTGACTCCGCTGATGACCATCTCCCGAATGGCGCGCTGGGCTTTATTTATAGTATCTTCAAAACTGCGGGAGCAAGCAGTTATTTTAACCAGCAGGCTGTCATAATAAGGGCTTATAACTGAACCTGTATAGCCGTTGCCGCCATCCAGCCTGATGCCAAAACCTGAGCCTGATCTATAGACATCTATTTTACCGGTATCCGGTGCAAAACTATTGGTGGGATCTTCCGTGGTCACCCGGCATTGTATGGCATACCCCCTGGTATTTATAGCCTCCTGACCGGGAATACCGATCTTTTTGGAATTTAATTTATAACCTTCGGCTATAAGAATTTGACTTTGTACAATATCGATGCCGGTAACCATTTCTGTTACCGTATGTTCAACTTGAATTCGGGGGTTCATTTCTATGAAATAATGATTGCCTTTACTATCCAGCAAGAATTCTACTGTTCCCGCACTCCGATAATTAACCGATTTAGCAATTCTGATGGCATCAGAACAAATCGCCTGTCTTTGTTCTTCTGTTAGTACCAGGGCCGGTGTAAACTCGATAACTTTTTGATGGCGCCTCTGAATGGAACAATCTCTATCATACAGATGCACTATATTTCCGTAATTGTCCCCCAGTATCTGGACCTCAATGTGTTTCGGATGCTCCAAGTATTTTTCAATAAAAATGTCATCTATCCCAAAGGCCTTTTTAGCCTCGTTTTTGGCACTATGAAATTCCTGCAGCAAATCAGCCTCGCTGCGGACAATTCTCATGCCCCGGCCGCCGCCGCCGGCGGCAGCCTTCAGCATAATCGGGTATCCACACGCGTCGGCCAATTCCAGCGCTTCATTATCTGATTCAATCGGCTTTTCTACACCGGGGATAGTAGGCACACCAATACTATGGGCAATAAGTTTGGACTTAATCTTATCCCCTAATTTATCCATCATATCTGCCGTGGGGCCAATAAATTCTATGCCCGATTCGATACATTTCTTGGCAAATTCAGGATTTTCGGACAAAAATCCATACCCGGGGTGGATTGCATCTACCCCCTTTTTCATGGCCAGATCAATTATTTCTTCAATATCTAAATAGGCTTCAACCGGGCCTTTATTAGCTCCAATCAAATAAGATTCGTCCGATTTGCTTCTGAATAACGCTAATTTATCTTCATTTGAATAAATAGAAACGGTTCTGATTCCTAATTCATGGCATGCCCTGATGATGCGTATGGCAATTTCCCCTCTATTGGCAATTAAAATCTTCTTAAACCTCTTCACAATGGTCCTCCTTAAGAGCAAATCTTTCTAATATTAGACTGGCAATTATAGTTTATTAATTAATATAATTCGGTACTATATGATGCTTTTCTTATCGATTATACCAAATATTTGATTTTATCAGATGGGAGCCGGGCTGGAAATACAGAATACACTACAGTTTATTATGTTAATATACCCTGCAACTGTATTAATTAGCACGTAATGGTTGATAAGTCATCAAAATAAAAAAAACTGCCCCCCATTTCTAAACTTCTTCAGAAAAGGGAGGTGGATTGTTTTAGCTAACCTTAAGTCTTTACCGATTAAAAACTGGGATTAAGAATAGACTAGATAGTTGAATAATTTTGACCTATTTAAATTCGTATCGTACCGGATTTGGTCAGGTCGATTCAATAGTCTTTGGAGCCGGGACCTTGTGCAATATTAGGATCCACGGAAGAACCTTCCGGCAAACTATATTGCAAGGCATTAGACGGGCATTTATCAACCGTGCGTATAATCTCCTTAGCATTACTGCCGGATAAATTGACCCATGGTCTTTTTCTGACATCGAAAACCTCAGGCAATTCCCCCCAGCATTTACCGGCATGAGAACACTTGTCAGGATACCAATAGACAATGATATCTTGATTCTTGTATTCCTTCACTAAGTGCTTGGATTGTTGTGCCGGTGGCGGAGCTATAGTTTCCGATTTTTTGAACATATCCCGGGGTGCTCCGCAAACCGGACACACCCAGTCCGCAGGAAGTTCGTCGAAAGGTGTTCCTGGCGCAATTCCATGTTCGGGGTCTCCTACCGAGGGATCATAAACATAACCACAAATCAAGCATTCATAAGGCAGCCGCCTCGCTGCAGTATTTGCATTTTCCATGATCGCACCTCCTGAAACATATATTGCCTTAATATCGGTTAGAGCTTTATGCCTTTGGCCATTATTAGAGTCTGCAAACGCAATGAAGATAATTCGTTCACTGACGCGGCATAATGCGTTTATTATGCTCAATAATTGTTACCTCCGATAACATTTTCTATAAACCAGTCTAACTTAACGCTATCCGATACTCAACAGTTTGCAGCAGCCCCAGGAAGTAAATGCCGGCAGCGAAGAAATGACTTCCCTCGCTGGAGAATTGGACACAGACCAATGGGATTGTGCCATAAATGATTTTTACTTATACTTGATGACATTGCCATTAATATGCAACTCACGAACATCTTCTACTTTTAATGGTGAATCGGGCATATATTTTATAATAATTTTTCCGTCATCGCGATAAGTCGCGGCTGATTCAAATTTTCGGACACTGCCATCAAGCATGGCCACTGCAACATTAATCTTATCTGCCGGGCCCTCCGGCTGACCGCTTCCCAGTAATGTGATCCCAAGCGGTGAAATAGAGACCCGCTTGATTTTCATGTTTTCCAAATCAATGCTGCAATCGGCTTGCTTTGTTTGTGAAACTGCCGCTATTTTGAAAGTAGTTCTCCATTTGCCCTGCACATAACTCCCATTGGTAAAAAAGTCGCCCTTAAGTTTGAACTGGTCAAGCTGTCCGGCATCGATATCAAAAATGTTTTCTTCATATTTATCCCCATATTGGGTATTCCCATAGGCATCCGTACCAAAAGAAACATTAGTTGGATGAATAACTTCGCCTGCAGTATTGGTTAAATATAAAAATCCATGATCATCAATTCCGGTTCCGGTCCATTTAATTTGTACGTGAAGCCGTCCGTCCACCAAGCCAACATTGGAGATTTGGGCAAAATCAATGCCAGGTAAAGGACGATTCATTTGATCGTTTTTTAAAACTTGTATTATACTTTTCTCTCTTAATGTTTCAAACAAATCACCCCCGCCGCCCGGAATATTATTCATATCGAGCAGCATTTTTTCAGGATCTTTAGGAATGGCAGTCAGGTCAATACCTGTTTTCACATCAGTGTACTCATGCCTGGCACTCAGAAAAGAATCTACCCCCACCGTTATTTTCTTACCGTTCAGCTCACTGCCTCCATTTGCCAGCAGACGTATGGTCGCCGTTTTGGTGCGCTCATCATAAGCAACCACCTGACTTGTAAACATACTCATTCCGGTAATACTGTAATCATAGAGGTCAATGCTCTTATCGATCCGGTTACCGGTTAAATCTTGCATGGTCAGGTATACGACCGCAGTATCTTCATCGTTCATTGCAGCAACAACTTCCATTTTAATTCCATTGTTCTCAGCTACAAGTCCTATGGGCTGAAGCATCTGTGCGATCTCAGGGGTGACGCGAGACAGCAGAGCGTTGAAGCCGGGGATTGTTGCCGCCATAACCGGAACGGAAATCAACAGGCACAGGCATATTAGCGCAGCAACCGTCAAAGGTTTTTTCATGGTGCCGGTGTTATTGGCCTGCTTTTGTATTATGACCGCAAAATCATCGCTCAGTTTAAGCGGAGCAAGCCTTGCATCAATAGCATTTTTAATACTTGGGATTTCAGTCATCAAAATACCACCCTTTCAGTTTTGTTCCTAACTGTTCTCTGGCCCGCTTTAGTCTGGTGGAAACAGTCGATTCCGGGATATTTAATACTTGGGATATTTCTTGGATCTTCAACTCCTGGTAGTAAAACAACAGGATAACTTCTTTATATTTGGGAGATAATTTCATAATTTCTAATACCAGCGTATTATCCTGCTGCGTTTCCAGGCTGGTATCTGCGGGAATTTCATTTAACGCTTCGGTAATAACAACGCGCTTCCACCACGAGCTTCGCCGGTAATTCTTGCAAACATTTATAGCAATTCGCATGATCCAGGTTTTTATTTCCGACTCGCTCTTAAATTGCGAATAATTGTTATAAACTTTAAGAAAAGTGTCCTGTACAGCATCCTCTGCCAGATGGATATCCTTTAAGTATAGGAAACACATCCTAAGCAGCGAGTCGCCATATTCTGCTACAAGATAACTAATATCCATGGGAGTATTTCTATCTGGTACCGAAATAGAAAACATCCTCAACCTCACCCCTTTAATAATTAGACACGCCAGGATGCTATTATCTTTCATTTTTGAAATTATTTTGTGTGCCCATGTTTTCAATCAAGGAGGTACGATAGGGCGCAAAAAGCACAAAAAAACGCCGCTATAAGCGACGTCAAAATGTTCTGAAATATGGCAGAGCCCAATAAATCTGGACTCTTCTAAATCATTGCAATAGTCTGCCTCCTCATAAAGGAGGCAGTAGCATCTTACGATTGCGTAAGTTCAATAACTAATTCTTTGAGAGCAGGTAAATCTTTTTCAATGACTTCCCAAACTATATCTAAATCTACACCCATGTAATCATGAACTAAAATATCACGGAATCCAGCAATTGCTTTCCAAGGAATAGCTGGGTATTTCTCCCTAAAATCCATTGAAAGCCTCTTGGTAGCTTCTCCGATTATCTCTAAATTTCTGATTACTCCATCCTGTATCAAAGTAACTTGTTCAAAAGAGCTTTTTCCGGCCTTAACATAAGTATTTATTTTATTTATGCATTCCAGTATATGCTCTAAGTATAAGGTTTCGTCTTTCAAAGCTTCACAGCCTCTTTTAGGACAATAGGTCGTATACGAGGGTGCAATGCTTTCTCTGTTACGACATCTACTTTTCGGCCTAATAGATCTTCAAGTGCTTGTTTCACTTTTATTAAATCGACTAGACTGCTTCCTTGAACAAAATCTACTAAAAAATCAATATCGCTCTTATCGTTTTCTTCACCTCTTGATACAGATCCAAAGATGCGTACATTATGGGCCCCATGTTTCTCTGCAATGTGCAAAATGTTTTCTTTATTTGATTGTATTTCATAAAATATAGATTTTTCATTCATCATATTTATTCATCACCTCATTTTAAGGCTTCTTACCTAATTATAACCAATTTTATCTGTTTTTTTAAAACGTTTTCAGATTATCCACAGGCTTTCACGCGGGTATCTAAATACGTTTTTTAATATCAGGTTGAAACGCTCTTTGCAGAAGGAGGCGTATCGCTAAGACAGATTTCGCGAGTTACCGGTTTGAGTTGGCCAACAAAAAGAACGTCCCCTTGTTGGCCCCCTAAGTATTGCTTTTTACGATTTTAATGAAATCACTGATTTTAAGCCGATTTCCATAATGGAGTATAGCCACTGAGTATATCTTCACCGAAATCCAGGAAAAGACTACAATAGTTGCTAAAAGAAGAGCGACAGAACCTGCTAACTCTGCGGCGGAAACATTTCCTAACAACAACCTGCCCGGCATTGAAAATGGAGCGGTGAAGGGTATGATGGACGTTAATGTAAGAGATTTTCCGGCATTGGGCAATGTGGCTGGAATATATGCCGCATAGAACGATATTAAAGCAATCACGGTGATTGGCATAATCGCTGTATTCACATCCTCCGAGCTGCTCACCGATGCGCCTGCCACCGCATTCATCATGGCATACAAGAGATAACCCAATATAAAATAAACTAATATCATAATCATCGCTAAGGGCGTAAAAGCTGAAAAATCAATGCTCTGTCCGAACATGGTAAAATTTTTAGGGAAAAACAGCCTATAGCTGATGGCAGCCGTCAAAAGAATTAAGGTAAGCTGTGATAGTCCCAGCAGGCCCATTGCAGCCGTTTTTCCCAAAATTATATTGGATGGTTTAGTAGAAGTAATCAGGGTTTCCATGACCCTGGATGATTTTTCTGCCGCGACCGAAACGGCAATCCCATATCCAAAATAGTAAATGGCAAAGAAAAGAATAAAAATTATAATCATACTTGACATCTTGCTTTTTACATATCCTTGACCTAACTCTTTCACCTGGATAGCAGGGGGTGACAGTATTTTATTTATCGTAGCTTCATCTACCCCAGCCAATCCCAAAAGCTTGGAATCAAAGAGACTGTTTACCAGCTCATGCAGAGCAGTTGGATCAGGTCCGGATCCGTATGTTTTCATATAATAATCCATGTTCAGCATGCCAGATTGTTCGTTTAAAACAAGCAGATACCTGTTTCCTTCTTCCTTGATCTGATTCATAAGAGATTCTTTTTCCGCATCATTTTTCAACTCAAACCTATAGCCGGGAAAGGTCGAGTTAAATACAGTTAAATCTTGCTTTAACAGATCAGCATTATCAATTATATAAACATTCTGAACGGCAGCAGCTTTTTGTTTATTATCCTTCTCCTTAGCAGAATCAAGAATAGTGCCGTTTTTAATCATTCCCGGGACAATCATAGCTGCCATGGTCAGAATTAAAATAATTATGGTTGAAACAATAAAAGCCTTTTTGCGAATAC
>DHSK01000155.1 GCA_002408445.1 Syntrophomonas sp. UBA5288 | reverse complement strand
CAGGTGACGGGGTTCATTCCATTTCAGAGTTGGTGGCCGAGGAAAATAAAAACCCCGATCGGGGAATAGGCCATGAAAAGCCTTTAACCAGGATTTATTTGGATTCTATGGCTAAAGATTTTCTCGCCCGGTCGGGATTGACATTCGATGATATTCCCGCAATGGGTGAAATGGTTTATTTGCGGGAAAATGGAAATATCAGTACCGGGGGCACTGCCCGGGAATGTACCCGGGAAATCCACCCGACCAACCAGGAATTGGCGGTAAAAGCAGCCCGGGCTATAGGTCTGGAAGTGGCAGGGATCGATATAGTGGCAGACAATATTGCCAAAGTAATAACCCCGCAAAGCGGAGCCGTTATTGAAGTAAATGCCGCCCCAGGTCTTCGTATGCATCTTTATCCCACCGAAGGGCAAAGCCAGAATGTGGCAGCCGCTATTCTTGATTATATGTATCCTGATCCGGCTATGGCTTCAATTCCCATTATTTCTATCACCGGTACCAACGGCAAAACCACAGTTACCAGATTAATCCGGCATGTTCTCTCCCTTACCGGCCAAAAGGTGGGCATGACTTGCTCCAGCGGCACCTATATAGGTGAAGAATGCATTTCCCGGGGTGATAACACCGGACCGGTGAGTGCCCAGGCCATACTCTATAATCGAGAGGTGGAGGTGGCAGTCCTGGAAACCGCCCGGGGCGGGATTATTCGTAAAGGGTTGGGCTATGACCTGGCCGATGTAGGGATTATAACTAATATCAGTGATGACCATTTGGGGCTGGATGGGGTAAACACCCTGGAGGATCTGGCTTTTGTCAAAGCATTGGTGGTGGAGGCAATTAAGCCCAACGGCCATGCGGTCTTAAATGCTGACGATAAGATGACAGAAGATATTGCCCGCAAAGTAGATGCCAACCTGATATTGTTTTCCCGGAACCGGAGCAATGCTTTTCTGGCACGTCATATCGGCCAGGGGGGTATGGCGGTAGTGGTTGAAGATGATATGCTGTGCTGGTATCAAAATATGACCAAAGCAGAGATTATGGAAATTTGCGAAATACCAATTACCTTTCAGGGAAAAGCTCTGTGTAATATTGAAAACTCTTTAGCGGCCGCCGCCGGCCTTTTAGCTCTGGGTGTGGCGGAACGTACCGTAAAGCTGGGTTTGATGTCCTTCAGGCCTGATCCGATCGCCAATGCGGGGAGATTTAACTTTTTCGATATGGGTGATTTCCAGATTTTACTCGACTATGGTCATAACATCAGTGGATATCAGTCTGTCGTTCAGCTCATCAACAGCATGGATGCGGCAAGGCTGATTGGTGTCATTGGCATGCCCGGTGACCGCATGGATAAATCAATTTTTGAGGTAGGCAAAATTTCCGGGCAAACCTTTTCTGAACTTTATATCAAAGAGGATAAGGATCTTAGAGGAAGAATACCCGGTGAGGTTGCCAGTATTCTTTATCATGGGGCGGTGAGCGGAGGAGCCGGCAAAGACGATATCAAGATAATTATGTCGGAGGTTGATGCTTTGCAGAATGCTATTAACAATGCTAAAACCGGAGACTTGATTGTTATGTTTTATGAGAATTTTGGTGAAGCTTACCAATTAATTGATGCTGTCATTAAGAAAAATGACCAGCCGATTCCTCTATTTCCCAAGGGGGATACCTACCTGCCTGTTACCCCGAATGAATCCATAGAAACCGCATTAGGACTTTAAAAATTACTATTGCACTTCTTGCGGGCGATCATGGCCGGGCGAACTCTTTCGCCCGGGATAAAAACGCTTCAGGCGGGGATAATGAAGCGATTATATAGGCAAGATAACATCAAGTTTAATCTTCAGGCCGATGGAGGACTAAGTGGTGAGCGCGGAAGAATTTTTGGTAATAAGCAATAACCCGGCGGTCAGGGGAATTAAAAGGGCGAAAATGTACTTTATAGAGGGTGATTGCCTGGCCGTCCTGTACCAGGCCTTTAGCATGGCAGCATCCGGTTATAAGCTTTTATCCCATCCCCTAGCCGGCAGTGTAAAACCGGAATACAACTATTACCGGTCCATCGTTTTTAGCGCCGAACCAAAAGACCAGGTTGATCTTATGCATCTGCGTTTATTGGATAGATGCCTGTTAAAGTTGGAAGAACGGCAGAATGCCGGGATTTCTTCGGAGCGGCTGGCCCTTTATACTCAGGATCTGCAGATTATGGATATTGAATTTCTGAATAGTGCGCTCAATGCCTTAGGAGAGAGAATTCCAGCCAAAATCAAGCAACATTTATAGATAGGAGTGAATTTCATGCAGCTGGAACTGGGTCATATAGAGGTCAAAGACGTGCAATTCGGTGCGAAAACTGAATTTAGAAACGGCACTGTTTTCATAAATAAAAATGAATTATTGGAGATTTTAAAAAATGAGCACTTTTCTAAAATTGAATTGGACATCGTACATCCTGGAGACGCAGTGAGAATATGCCCGGTCAAAGATGTGCTGGAACCCAGGGTCAAGATTGCGGGCAGCGGACAAATTTTCCCCGGATATTTTGGTAATGCGGAAATGGTGGGAAGCGGAAGAACCCATGTATTAAAAGGAATGACGGTGCTTACGGTGGGTACCATAGTAGGTTTCCAGGAAGGTATTATTGATATGTCCGGCCCGGGAGCAGAATATACCCCCTTTTCCAAAACTATTAACCTGGTTATATCGGCCGATAAAAAAGAGGGCTTGTTTCAGCACGAACATGAAGCGGCTTTGCGCCACACCGGACTAAAAGCGGCCCGTTATGTTGCCGAGGCGGCCAGAAATGCTGAACCCGATCAAATTTCTACTTTTGAAACCAGACCCCTGTCGGAGCAACTGAATCAATATCCTGATCTGCCGCGGGTGGCTTATGTATATATGCTGCAAACTCAAGGCCTTATGCATGACACTTATTTGTATGGGGTTGATGTTAAAAGCATACTGCCGACCTTCATGTACCCCACTGAAGTTATGGATGGAGCGATTATCAGCGGTAATTGTGTATCGGCCTGTGACAAAAATACCACCTATCACCATCTGAATAATCCGGTTATAGACGACCTTTTTACCCGGCATGGCAAAGACTTGAACTTCGTAGGGGTAGTAGTTACTAATGAAAATGTAACACTGCTGGATAAAGAACGCAGTTCCAATTTTACCGCCAAGCTGGTGGAAGGCCTTAAGGTGGATGGTGTCATTATCAGTGAGGAAGGTTTCGGCAATCCTGATGCCGATCTTATCATGAACTGCAAGAAAATCGAGGCTCTGGGGGTAAAGACGGTCCTGATCACTGATGAATACGCCGGCCGGGATGGCGCCTCCCAGTCTCTGGCGGACGGGCACCCGCTGGCTAATGCCGTAGTAAGCGGAGGCAATGCCAATGCAACTATAGATTTACCTCCCATGCGGAAAATTATAGGCCACATTGATGCGGTCAACATCATTGCAGGTGGTTTCGATGGAGCGCTTAAAAAGGATGGTTCTATCACGGTGGAAATACAGGCCATTACTGGAGCTACCAACGAATTGGGATTCAATCAAATGGGTGCCATAGAATTCTGAACCATAAATCACTTAATACCAAAAGGGGGATACAACAATGGCCGAAATTCGTGTAGTTCACTATTTGAATCAGTTCTTTGGCCAGATCGGTGGTGAAGAGAAAGCGGATATAACTCCGTTTAGCCAGGAAGGACCGGTTGGACCGGGTACAGCACTGCAAAAGGAGCTGGCCAGCGACATTAAAATAGTGGGAACCGTAATATGCGGGGATACCTATTTTAACGAAAATATCGAAGCCGCAGCCGATAAAATAACCTCCCTGGTGGCCGGATTTAAACCGGATCTCCTCATAGCCGGACCGGCGTTTAACGCAGGAAGATATGGCATGGCTTGTGGAGCAGTATGCAAAGCAGTACAGGAAAAACTAAATATACCGGTTGTTACCGGCATGTACGAAGAAAATCCTGGAGCTGACATGTATAAAAAGGATGTATACATCGTAAAAACCGGTAATTCAGCCGCGCAGATGCGTAAGGCCATCCCGGCACTGGCAAAATTGGCCATGCGCCTGGTGCGGGGGGAAGCTTTAGGTTCGTCCGCCGAAGAGGGGTATCTGGCCAGAGGCGTGCGCAAAAACGTATTCCATAAACAGCGCGGTTCGGCCCGGGCTGTCGAAATGTTGTTGCAAAAAATCAAAGGGGAAACTTTTGCTACTGAATATCCTATGCCGGTATTTGACCGGGTCAGTCCCCGACCTGCTATTAAAGATTTAAGCAAAGCCAAGCTTGCCCTGGTAACCTCCGGCGGCATAGTTCCGAAGGGCAACCCTGACCACATCGAATCTTCCAGTGCTTCGAAATTTGGCCGTTATGATATTACCGGGGTCAATGACCTGACTAAAGAGACTTACGAAACTGCCCATGGCGGATATGACCCGATTTATGCCAACGAGGATGCTGACCGGGTACTCCCGGTAGATGTCCTACGGCAACTGGAAAAGGAAAAAGCAATTGGCAGCCTGCATAATTTTTATTATGCCACCGTGGGCAATGGGACCTCGATTGCCAATGCCAAAAAATATGCCCATGCTATTGGTGAAGAATTGAAGAAGGAAAAGGTAGCTGGAATTATCCTGACCTCCACCTGAGGAACCTGTACTCGTTGCGGCGCAACGATGGTAAAAGAACTGGAAGATGTGGTGGATGTTCCGGTTGTTCATATCTGTACCGTAGTGCCTATTTCATTGACCGTAGGTGCCAATCGTATTGACCCTGCTGTAGCCATTCCTCATCCCCTGGGTAATCCGAAGCTAAGTCCGGATGAAGAATTTGCTCTGCGCCGGCATATAGTCGAAAATGCACTCCGTGCATTAACTACCGATGTTAGTGAACAAACTGTTTTTGAAATGCCATAAAAAAGTGCTATATCGTACTCCAATTTGTTCTGCTGCCCCCAGGAGGTGCGCGGGCAGTACGAACATGACTTTGCATGTTTTTCTTTAACCTCTCTTGAACTTTACTCACCTGGTGCAATATTATTTAATAACAGTTGAAGTGCTTTTAGTACTCACAATTTTACTTTCTGGTAAAATATTGTAAAATAATGGTGAGGTGGTAATGCTTGAGAGAAGATCCTAAACAATGTATTGATATAAAAGCTGTGCATTACTGGCGCTGGACTGCAATTATCAAATCAATTTTGCTATTATTGATTCCAGGCGCTTATTATCTCACAGTGCACTTATGGCAGTGGCCTTTTTGGATTGCCGTGGTATTGGTGGTTCTCACCCTGGCAGATGCTGTCTTCTCCATTTTTTTCAAACCGGATATCACCTGGAGGACATGGCGTTATGAGGTATCCGAGCACGAGATTGACCTCCTGCATGGGGTATTTATCAAAACCCGCACCTTAATTCCAATGGTGCGGGTGCAGCATGTAGATACTGAACAGGGTCCGCTTTTACGTCATTTTGGGCTATCTACCGTCAGTATATCGACTGCGGCCGGAAATCATGAAATCCCGGCTCTGGCTGATGAGGTGGCTGCAGTATTAAGAGACCGTATTTCAGAACTGGCCCGGGTGGTGGATGAAGATGTATGAACCGCAGCGCCTTCACCCGGTAGCAATAATAACCTTTTTTATCCGCAATTTGTATAACCTTGTCCAGGCAGCTTTTCCTCTCCTTCTGGTTTTCCTGGCCGGGGGTAATCACAAATGGCTGTTAGCGGCGCTCCCTTTCCTATTGATCCTTTTCATTGCCTATGGTGTGCTGTATTGGATTCGCTATGTCTTTTATGTGCATGAACAAGAATTGCGTTTGGAATTTGGGGTTTTGGTCAGAAAGAAAAGATACATCCCTTTTGAAAGAATTCAAACCGTCCAGATCTCAGCCGGTGTTTTGCAGCGCATGTTCGGACTGGTTAAAGTTGAGGTGGAGACCGCCGGCGGGGGAACTAAAGCAGAGTTTGTACTGGCAGCTCTATCCCGGGAAAAAGCTGAAGAGTTACGCCAGATATTGCAGGCGGGTCAAAAGGTTTTGCTCCATACGGATGAAGAAAATACCGCAATTGAGTATACCTTATCTACCCGGGCGCTGTTATTGTTAGCCACTACTTCCAACGGAATAGGGGTAGTCATCAGTGCCATGCTGGTATTCTTTTCCCAGCTGGATGATATTTTCACCAACCTGCATATTTGGAATAGAATGATTGATTATGCTGAGAGCCTTGCTGTCGGGAGGGTGAGCCTGATTATCTCGGCTGTTATAGCCTTGCTGCTGGTGGCCTGGCTCTTATCCTTACTGGGGACCATCATTAAATATGGAAATTTTCATCTTACGCGGGAAGGCCAAAGCATAAAGATAAGCCATGGCTTATTGGAAAAACAGCAATTAACCATTCCGATTAAACGGATTCAGGCCATAAAGGTAGTAGAAGGTTTATTAAGACAACCTTTCGGCATGGTAAGCATACAGGTCGTAAGTATCAGCAATATCAGCAAAAAAGGGGAAGGAAATGTATTGTTCCCCTTATTGCCGAAAGAACAGCTGATGCGGTTTTTAGTAGAAATAGTACCTGAATTTGCCATGCCTTTGCAGGTGCAGGGCTTACCCACCAGGTCCAGACCCCGTTATTTATGGATAAATATAATACCTGTTTTGCTAATCTCAATTGGTTGTACCATTTTTCTTCCCTGGGGTTATTTATCTTTCTTATTGCTTTTACCGGCGGCCTGGCTGGGAATCTGCCAGTATAGGGATGCCGGTTGGAACATGGAGGAGAATAAACTGTTATTGAGGTCACGCGTAATAGGGAGAATAAGCACCATCCTTCCCCGCCGAAGGATTCAGTCCCTGGATATATCCCGTAACTTTTTTCAGGAACGCAGAGATCTAACTACTCTGGGAGTAGCGCTAGCATCCGGCACTTTAGGAACGAATATCATGCTTAGAGGTATGGATGAAGAGATCAGCAGCCTCATATTACATTGGTTTAAGCTTGGCACTATGCTGCATAAGACCAAGACTTATTAATACCCCAACCCGGCATAATCTACCACTATATTTAATCAGGCAGCCTGTTTTATACCGCAGGCTGTTTTTTTATGGCTTTAAACTGTTTCGCTGTGCACAACAGGCTAAAGCCCATATCAGGAGATACTTCCCAGTAATATGAGAAATCCAGGAGAGATCATCAAACCAGTATCTCTCGAACTTATTTTATTAAATTGCGGGTCTCGACCGAATTTGTACGCAAGGTCCTATAGACAATCACAGGTATATAACATAACATAATATGATGCTAATATGTAAATTTTGTATTCTGAAGTAATTGTAGGGGGATAAAATTTGAAGGAGGTGAATCGTGCAAATCCTTTTCTCGCAGTAATTTAAACAAAAGGGGGATGATTTACCTTGCATAAGAAGTGGAACGATAGTCTTGCCAATAAAGTAATTATGACTGTACTAACTGTTGTTATCATCGCTTTTTTAGTTACTGGTTTTGTTAGTTTTTCATATACCCGAGGAATAATGAAAGACGATTTGGATGCGCGAATTGAAGACCAATCCTATAAGATTACACAATCCCTGGATGCTTTTTTTGCTGTGAAGGTTGAAGACGTGGTGCAGATGAGCCAGAATCAATATCTTATTGATTACGCCTGCAGCGTTCAAAATCCTGAACAGCTTAATACCAATCCAGAATATGCTCAGGTCATTAATAACCTGAAGAACATAAAAAAGACGGATTCTAATATGGAGCTGGCCTATCTGTGTATCGGCAAAGGTAAAGGATACATAGCTAATGATGATCGCCGAATGTTGCCAGGCTTTGATGTAAATGTGCGGCCCTACTACAAGCAGGTTTTAGAAAAGAAAGGTATTATATTCACCGAGCCCTATGCTGATTCGAATACCAAAATAATGGTTATTACGATTGCCGGTCCCGTCTATGACCAGAGCCAAAATATAGTTGGGGTAGTTGCGGTCGATGTTCGGCTGACCCAACTAACGGAAATTATTAAAGGTTATAATATCGACTACCAAGGTTCAGCAATTTTAGCCAGTAATCAAGGAACCGTAGTATATGATAAGGATAAGAATAAGATACTAAAAGATAATATTACTAAATATGAAGGAAGTCTGGGCGTAATTGCCAAAAAAATGCTTTCCAGTAAGAGCGGGCGCGCCATGTATGATAAAAATGGCGACTCGTACTATTTTGCCTATAATGCTTTACCTTCCAATGGATGGTCATTAGGAGTAAGCATGCCCCAGAAAGAAGTGGAAAAAGAGCTGAAAGGCTATCAGCGGCTTATGATCTTTCTATATATTATCGCCTTGCTGCTGGTTGGGGCTGTGGTCTACATAATGATTCGCAGATCAATTGCCAGTGTTCCTGAACTGGTGAAAGACATGGACCGTATGGCAACCGGTGATTTAACCACCCTGGCCGATGTTCGATCCAGCGATGAAATTGGTGCCATTGCAGGTAAGTTCAATCAGGTAGCTGAGGCAATCCGCGATATTGTGGTAAAACTGCACAGTACTACCGAAAAGGTGAATGATGTCAGCAATGAGCTGCGGCAGTCAGGCAGTAATCTGTCATCCGTGATGCAGGAAAGTTCCAGCTCCATCCAGGAAATATCCGCCAGCATGGAAGAGCTTTCAGCAGCTTTTGAAGAGATAAATGCTTCAAGCCAACAGATTACCCATTCCTTGTCGGTGGTTAATGATAAATCCATGAAGGGATATAAGGACTCCCAGGAAATCGAACTGAGGGTTGATGAAACGGCTAAACGGCTTCAGCAAGCCCAGGAAAAAGGTGGTAATGTATACCGCCAGATTGAAGAGGATACTCTTAGGGCCATGGAAGAGGCCAAAGTAGTCGAGCAGATTGCGGGGCTGGCCAGTACCATTTCCGGTATTGCAGATCAAACCAATTTGCTGGCACTTAATGCCGCGATTGAAGCAGCCCGGGCAGGGGAACAGGGACGCGGTTTCGCGGTTGTGGCTGAGGAAGTGCGTAAACTGGCAGAGAACTCCAGCGAAGCTGTTTCTCAGATTCAACTCTTGACCGGCCGGGTACATACGGCAGTGGATGACCTGGTCGCCAATACCCGCAGACTGTTGCAGTTCTTTGAACAGGATGTCAGTGGTGATTATAAATCCATGGAGGAAACGGTGCATCAATACCGGGACGATGTGAGTATGTTGGGCAGTATTACGGCCAGCGTGAGCGAGAGCATGAACAAAGTTCTGGCCAGTATGGAAGAAATCGCCCGTTCGATCGACACCACTTCCGAGACGGTCGAACAAACGGCAGCCGCTTCCCAGCAAGTTGCTCATGGAACCCAGGAAGCTACCCAATCAGCCGGAGAACTGGAACGGGTCTCTAATGAACTGATGGAAAATTCAGCGGTATTAAATAAACTGATTGCTAAATTTAAGCTGTAAATCTTGCTTTAAAAAGAAAATAGGAACAGCAGGCAGACCCTGCCGTTCCAACAGATAGAAGCCCGGGAGATATCGTTAACATATATCTCCCGGACTTTTTTATCAAATCCCGGCGGCAGTGCATGGTGATAAAACAGGGTGAGCCAGGTCTGATTTACATCACCAATATTTTCAGTGCCCAATTTCCCGTTTTGTACTATATAATCAAGGTATAATCTATTTAAGATATCAATATGTACTTTAGATGCATATCACAAATACAGCCCGGCGCACTCTGGATTTATATCCGGGATGAAAGAAGGCAGTCTGAGATATGAAAAATTTAAGAGAAATAATAGGTATTAAGGAAGAAAACTGCACCAACTGTCATCAATGCATAGCGGTGTGCCCGGTCAAAATATGCAACAATGGCAGCGGGAATGTTATCAAATTCAATAATAACCTCTGTATCGGTTGCGGTCGTTGTATTGAGGCCTGTGTCAGGAGCCACGGAGGCACAATGGAAAAGAGCGCCCGTTTTGCTATCGATGATGCTATTCAATTTGAGGCGGATTTGCACCAGAAGAAAATAATTGCTTTGGTAGCGCCTTCCGCACAGAGTAATTTCGACCTGCCCAAACTGATTACGGCTTTGAGACTGCTGGGTGTCCGAGGTGTGTATGATGTAGCTTTGGGTGCGGAAATCACTATAGCCTGTTATCATGATGCCATCCAGTCGGGAAGGGTGAAGACGCCTCTCATAGCTACGCCTTGCCCGGCGGTAGTCAAGTATATTGAACTGAATCACCCGAATCTGATCGATTACCTGGCTCCTATCGGCAGCCCGGTTTATAATTTGGCCGTTTATGTTAGATCACTGCATCCCGATGCGGAACTGGCTTTTATTTCCCCCTGCCTGGCCAAAAGCAGGGAGTTTCAGGATAGCCGGGCGGTTAAATATAATGTAACCTATACTTCATTATTGGAAATTCTGCAAAAGAACGATATCAATTTGGAACATTTGGATAATGGGCAATTTGATAATGCGGTGGCAGCAGGAGTTGCTACCAGTTTCTCCACCCCCGGTGGTCTGAAGGAAAGCTATCTGTTCCACTATCCTGATACACCGGCCAGTTCGATTACCAGAATTGAAGGTAGGCTGGTGTTTGAAAAGTATCTCCATAATTTGGAAAAATCGATTTTAAACGGAAACCCTGACCTTCCACAAATGGTGGACGTTTTAAGCTGCAATAAAGGATGTAATATGGGAGTTGGCTGTATTAATCAGAACAAGTCGATTGATGAGATAGAAAGTTCGATAGCTGTCCGTTCTGAGGCAAGTACCAGCGACCGGCGGGTTAATGAGCAACTGCAGAACTTTTTAGCTGATGTTATTAAAAAATATGATTTTTCCTATTGCACCTACAGTGATTTGTCTCAGAATCATTTAAGACTGCCCAATAAAAGTGAGCTGAAGACTATTTACACTGAAATGCACAAATATGAAGAAAAAGATTTTAGAAATTGTGCCGCCTGCGGTTATAACTCCTGTTATCAAATGGCGGTAGCAGTATTTAACGGGTTAAATAAGGCCCAAAATTGTCATATGTACCAGGAGAAGCAATTGCGTATAGAACAGCAGCAACTTAAGAATATGCATAGTGAATTAACCAATATTTTCGATACCATGTCAGATGGTGTTATTGTATTGAATCAGGAGGGCAGGATTTCACATTTTAACCGGACTGCTCAAAAAATCCTCGGTTATTCAGATGAAGCATTGATTGGGGTTTATATTGTGGATTTATTTTTAGGAAAAGCACCTAATGTATTGAACCTGTTTCAAACCGGGGAGCCTTTTGATGATTGGGAGATTTTGCTTGATGGCAAATATCGCAAAATACATGCTACCGCCTCCGGCAAACCCGTTTATGGAGAAAATAAAAAAGTGGTCGGGGCTACTATTATCTTAAGGCCGATCGCGCAGGTACAACAACTTGTTAATAGTTTTACCGGAGCCCATGCCAGTTTTACTTTTGATTCCATAATCGGTGAAAGTGAAAAATTAAGAACATCGGTTAAACTGGCCATGATGGCAGGTGCCAATAATTCAACTGTTCTTCTCCAGGCCGAAAGTGGGACCGGCAAAGAAGTATTTGCTCAGGCTATTCATAATGGCAGCCTGCGTAATAATGGACCTTTTGTGGCTATTAACTGTGCTGCTCTGCCCCGGGAATTGGTGGGCAGCGAATTATTTGGCTATGTGGAAGGAGCTTTCACGGGAGCGCGGCGGGGCGGACGACCCGGTAAATTCGAACTGGCTAATAAAGGAACACTGTTTTTGGATGAGATTGGGGACATGCCCCTGGAGCAGCAGGCCATTCTGCTTCGGGCCATACAGGAAAAAGCCATATTAAGAGTGGGCGGAGACAGTCTCATAAACGTAGATGTAAGAATAATTGCTGCTACCAATAAGGATTTGCTGGCCCTGGTAGAAGCGGGAAGGTTCCGGGCCGACCTGTACTATAGGCTGAATGTAGTCCAAATCACAATTCCGGCTTTGCGGGAAAGACGGGAAGATATCAAATTGTTATTCAATCATTTTGTCAAGCTGTTCTCTCCCAAATTGAACCGGTATATTACCGAGGTTGATCCGGCAGTGCTGGCCTGCCTCGAAAATTATGATTGGCCGGGCAACATTCGCGAACTGCAGAATGTAGTGGAAAGAATCCTCTTAATGGCTGAAGACGGCCACATAACTATAGAACACCTTCCTCCGGAAATAGTGAATATGGCTATTGGCCATTCCCGGGACAGGTGGGAATGGGAACCTAATGCGGCCAGCCACAGCCTTGGATCATCGCAAAACCGCAATATACGAAAATTGAATGCACTTGAACAGGAACAACAGAGGATAATTCAGGCTTTGGATGATAATGCCGGCAATGTCAGCAAGACGGCCGCAGCACTTGGTATTTCACGCAGTACTTTGTATAGAAAAATGAAAAACTATTGCATTGATAACTAGAAGGGTTTGTCCCAGAACTGTATCGACATATAAATGATTGTAGCAAAAGTGTCGCATTAATAACATATTATGTAAATAATGCGACACTTTTGCTACATATAAATTTAGAATAAAACCTTAAAAAAATAAATTTTTAATATAAAGTCCCTGAGTCAGGGGCTTTTTGCTTACTTAAAAGCTTTTTTAAAAATATTGGCACGGAAATTGCTTTATAAAATAGTAAAGAAAAATAATTAACGTGAAAGGAAGATGACGAAAATGATAGATGTGAAAAAACTGCAAATGGAGATAATGGCTAACGATTCCAAGACTAAAAAAATTCACTTGACCGTAAAACCGGATTCCATCAAAATGCCCAAATATCAGAGCAAAGCGGCTCCGGTAGTTTGCCCCCGCAGTGCCGAGGATGTATATGCCCTGGGAATTAGCCTGCAGAAATATATCAGTTCCGTTTATGTTGAATTAGCGGAAAGGAACAAAGGCAGAAAAAACCCGTATACCAATATGGTCCTTAAACAATTGGTTATTAAAAGAAAACTGGAGGAAATTTCCCGCGAGAATTTAAATGGACTGCTGACCTACTTCTATAATAATGGCGGACCTATTATCGAACCGCCTGTATCAGAGCAATTAGCCGCTGAAATCCAGCCTTCTGTTAACAGCATTGTGTCGCGCTTTTTGACTCAGGCGAATTTACTGATAAACCAGGCGGTTGAGGGTGATTTACTGGCCGGTGATTTGGATGCTGCAATCGATAATCAGGTTATTGGCATGTATACTGCCATGGGCCGGCTTTTCCAGCATGATAACATGCAGAAGGCTTTTGAGCAATTGATAGAAGTTAGGGGCATATAAGCAAACAGGCAGATGTCCATCAGACTTTTATAGGGATAAAAATGGTGGGAAGACCTGAAACGGTATGGCTGTCGTGCTGTCGGTGACAGATATAATTAATGGTGGGGAGGATCCTTTTGTAACTTGTACAAAAGGATCCTCCCCATTTTGCAATTCATTTGACAATATACCCTCTGCGGTATATAGCTTATAATAATATAGCTATATAATTAAGGAATACTAGGATTATGTCCAACAGATAGCAGAAGATCAAAGCCATGAGATAATTTAAAACGATTGGGAGGAATGGTCGTGCATAAAAAATTATTTATTCCGGGACCGGTCGAAGTTAGAAACGACGTACTGGAAAAAATGGCCACACCTATGATAGGTCACCGCAGCAAGGATGCTTCAGCCCTGCAGCGGAGTATCAGTGACAAGATAAGAAAATTATTCTTTACCGGGGAAGAAATACTGCTCTCCACCAGTTCCGGCAGCGGGCTGATGGAAGGAGCTATACGTTCCTGCACCCTTAAAAGAGCCGCTGTATTTTCGGTAGGAGCATTTGGCAACCGCTGGTTTGAAATGGCCCGGAACAATAATGTCCCGGCTGATTTATTTGAAGTGGAATGGGGAACAGCTACTACCCCGGAGCAGGTCGATGAAGTGCTTGCTACTGGAAAATATGATTTGATTACCATAACCCATAACGAGACTTCCACCGGTTTGATGAATCCGGTGGAAGCCATCGCGGATGTAGTAAAAAAATACCCGGAGGTAGTATATTGCCTGGATACAGTTAGTTCCATGGGCGGGACCAGGATTGAAGTTGACAAACTGGGAGTAGATATATGCATTACCTCAACTCAAAAAGCCTTGGGGCTTCCGCCGGGGATGTCTATCTGTTCCTTCTCTGAAAAGGCGATTGCGAGAGCCAAACAGGTACCTTTCCGGGGAATGTATCTGGACCTGCTGGCCCTGTATGACTATATTCAGAAAAAGGATTATCAGTATCCTTCGACCCCATCCCTGTCCCACATGTTTGCTCTGGACTACCAGCTGGACAGAATCATGGCAGAGGGGATTGAGAACCGTTTCCAGAGGCATCAGGAAATGGCGGAGTACGTTCGTGACTGGGGCAGAAAGAATTTCGGACTGTTTGCCGACGCAAGATACCTGTCCAATACTTTGACTAACATGAAAAACAGCCGGGAAATCGATGTGGCGGCTTTGAACCAGGAACTGGGCCGGCGCGGTTTTCAAATATCCAACGGTTATGGCAAGCTGAAGGACAAGACTTTCCGCATTGCCCATATGGCAGATTGCACCATGGATGAACTAAAAGAATTAATCGGTAATATTGATGATATTTTAAAATTATAGAACTTTAATCAAATGCACATACCAGGGGTCGAACTTAACGGCAAGTGCCTCGGTATAATAGGATTTGGCCGCATTGATCGGGAAGTAGCCCGTCGGGCTGATGCATTGGGTATGAAAATAATATATACTGATATCATCAAGCCTATGAACGATGAAGCTTGTGAGTAGGTTGAGTCGGAATCAAACAGGAGGAGTTAGAGAATGGCAATAGTAAGACCCTTTCGTGCCTTAAGACCACGGCCTGAACTGGCGGCACAAGTAGCAGCATTACCGTATGATGTTATGGATAGTGATGAAGCCAGAGAGATGGTTAAGGGCAACCCTTATTCGTTCCTGCATGTGGACAAGGCGGAAATTGATTTGGATCCGGGCCTTGATTTATATGATGAAAAAGTGTACCTGAAAGCCCGGGAAAATCTGCAAAGGATGGCCGCAGACAAGGTGCTCGTGGAAGACACCCAACCCTGTTTTTATATTTACCGTCAGGTCATGAACGGAAGGGAACAAACCGGGCTGGTAGCCTGCGCCTCTATTGATGATTATCTTAATAACATTATTAAGAAACATGAAAATACCAGGGCGGATAAGGAAGCAGACCGGATCAGGCATGTTGATTATTGTGATGCCAATACCGGCCCCATATTTTTGGCCTATCGGGCACAGCCCGAGATTGCTGCGATTATAAAAAAGTGGACGGAGCACCAACCTATTTATGATATTTGTTCCGATGACGGGATCAGTCATGTCATATGGCTGATAGACGATATGGCCGTCAACACCCGTTTGCAGGAACTCTTCCAGACGGTTAAATACCTGTATATTGCGGACGGACATCACCGTTGCGCCTCAGCCGTGCGGGTAGGTCAGATGCGCCGCCAGGAACATCCTGCCTACAGCGGTCAGGAAGAATTCAACTATTTCCTGGCGGTAATTTTCCCGGACAATGAACTTCATATAATGGATTACAACCGGGTAGTCAAAGACCTGAACGGACTCAG